>JAIPIG010000039.1 GCA_021734805.1 Simkaniaceae bacterium | reverse complement strand
TCCGAAATTAGAGTGTCGGTACAAAGGGATTTTCTAACGGTAACAGTCATTGGGATAGCCTCGATCAAAAAATAGAGACTAAAAGTTTACGAAATAAAACTTTTACTTACAGGGAAAAATTGATCAGCGGGAACCGCTGAACAACAAATTACGGAACATGTGAATTATCAAACATACGATATACAGGCCCGTATCGCTCAGTTGCGAAAGAAATCGAAAACACTGCTGCAACGGTCAGTCAGGCTGCTAATCAGGGTCTTGATGCTGTTAAAGCCGGAGCCGGCAAAGCCGTATCATTTCTTGGAAAATGCATCAGCTCTCTCACCGGAAATTCAGATTCCGTCACATCCATTGCGCTGGCTCAACTGCGAGTAGCGACTGCCGAAGCAAGCAGTTATCGCTCTATTGGTTAGTCCTATTTAGCCCGCATGATGCAAAAAACCCGAGGTTTTAACTTCGGGTTTTTTCATGCGATCGTATAAAGGTGGATAATTTCAATACCCATGACGAGGAGTGAAAAGAGGGTCAGAATCAGGAGTAAAAGCTTCCCTCCTTTGACCGTTTCAAACGTTTTTAAATTGTAAGAATATTTTCCGATATAAACAAGTGAGATCGGCAGCAATCCATTGAGAATAGCCTCTCCAAATCCCCCTGCGATACTCAGTGCCTTTTCAAAAATAGTGGGATACATCGTGGATAAAATGAACGGCGGGAAAAATGTAAGCAGGCATAGGCCTATTCGATTCCATCTCACGGGAATCACTTTAAATCCATCCGCTAAAAAATCAACCAATGAGAATGACACACCCAAAACAGATGTTGTAATCGCAAACAAAGCAAAAAGCTGGCCTAAAAGGACAATTTTAGGATTGTGGGCAATAGATTCAAGAGCAAATGTAATGGGAAGCCCATCTTGCATGGTTGTTTGAATCACTTGCAGAGGAAGAGCCCCAATAATGAGCCATTGCCAAAATAAATAGACAATAAGGGGAATCGTTGTTCCGATCACGATAGATGCAATCAAAGCGCGCTGATTGCGCCCCAAATAATGGGTAATGGATGGAATGATATTGTGATAACCAAATGCACCAAAGAGTAAGGGCAAGGCAGGCCACATTTTGTTTAAATTAACCATTTCAAGGCGATCGAAGTTCACCTCACGACTTCCCATCAATAACAATATGATCCAAGACGCAAACATAAGAAGGCTCAAGCCTATATTAACGCGATCAATCGACTTTGGACCGATAGAGACGATAGTGAAAAAAATAAGGGCAAAAATGCCATTACTTTGATAGGTATTAAGAGAAAAATGCCAAAGCCACTCGACCAGATAGCTCAAAAGATGTGATCCGGCAGCAAAATAGGCAACCATCAAACAATAGTAAAGAAAAACAAACATTGCCCCTGTAACAAATTCTCCGGGCTTCCCTAAAAAATGGCGTGCAATCGATAAGAAACTCGAGCGCGTTGGCATCCAAAGCGTCGCTCTTAAAAGAAGGAGCCCGGTCAAAAGCATAAAGAGCCAGACAGCTATCGTGACGATACTCGCAGGAAAAAAACCACATTGACTTGTCACAAGAGGGATACCGAGCATTCCGGCGCCGATTGCCGTACCGGCAATCAATAAACTCCCACTGATCACTTTTGATAACTCTGAAGAACGATTCACACAAATATCTCAAATAAAAAAGAGCTATTCTATCTCAGAAATCGCTGGTTGTCAAATTCAAATCCCGTTAAAATGAACATCATGGGCCGAGTCCAAGTTAAAGTTGTTTTAAAATCCTCTTCAGATCAAATCATCGGATTTGAAGGAAATATCCTGAAAGTCAAGCTCAATGCTATTCCTGAAAAAGGCCATGCCAACAAAGCCCTCATTCGTTTGCTAAGTAAAGCCCTTCATCTTCCTAAAACATCCATTACGATCGTTCAAGGCGAAACCAGTCGTCAAAAAATCCTGCAAATCGAAGGCCTTTCAGATGAAGAGCTCCGAGAAAAACTCACGGTTTTGATTATTAATCGATGATTTTGGCCCCTTTTGAGCGCATCAAATCAATCGCTTTTTTCTCATCTTGGAAAGTGAGGTTCACTGCACGGCATGCCTTGCGGACTACATCGACTTGATATCCGAGATCTAAGGCATCTAAAACGGAAAATTTCACACAATAATCAAGGGCAAGACCGACAATTGTCAGATGCTTAATCCCTTCACTCTTGAGATAGCTATCGAGCCCCGTTTTATGTTTACGGACATTATCAAAAAAAGCGCTATAGCTATCTACTTTGGGATCACATCCTTTTTGAAATATGCGGCTAATTTGATCCGTATTGAGCGTGTTAGCAAATTCAGCCCCCCATGTGCCCTTCACGCAATGATCCGGCCACAACACTTGATGAACACCGTCAAGATCGATCTCTTCGCCGACTTTCTTCCCCTGATTAGACGCAAAACTCGCATGCTCTTTAGGGTGCCAATCTTGTGTGGCAATAATGCAGTCAAAATCATCCATGAGATCGTTAATAATAGGAATAATTTGATCACCACCGATCACAGCAAGAGCCCCTCCCGGCAGAAAATCGTTTTGTACGTCGATGATTAAAAGGGCCCGCTTCATAAAGTACCTTTCATCTGTTCGATCAGTTCAATTTTCTTATTGAAAAGATTTTTTTCCAATCCGACAAAATAGGGACTTGGATATAAAAACCGCATCACAGTGGGATGAAACTGAGCCATTTCATTTTTTGTATTTTCCTGCATCTTCAATAGATTTGGGCTTTGATAAATACACGCACCTTTGCGAAAAATGGGGATTAACAGATCGCGATAGGTGACGGAACCAATGATTTTTTTCCTTTTTGTCGGATCAAACGGATCAATCAATGTGGGCTGCTCATCAATAGGGCTGAGCTCATCATAAATCATATCCCCCACATTACCCTCCGGAGTATAAAAGCGGCGCACATTGAGAATGCCGGGATTTGTCACTTTGACAAGTTGTTCCGAAATTTTAAGAGCATGGTGCCAACATTCATTTTCATCGGTGTAAGCAGCCAGTTTATAAACACCATCAAGTGCCGATTGTCCCTTAGCGGAAGCAAGCGCCGTACCCACTCCCCAAAGGTCAATCTTAGCTCCTTGGTGCTTTAAATCGCGAATGATGAATTCATCCAGTTCATTTGTCGCCATGATCTTTGTCTTATGAAATCCCGCCTGATCGAGAAGCTTCCTCGCTTCACTACTTAGCATCGCAAGATCACCTGAATCGATGCGAATTCCCAAAAATTTGAGTTGATCTTTGCGTTTTTTAGACACTTCAATGGCTCTTTTTACTCCCTGCAGTGTATCATAAGTATCTACAAGAAAGACGCAGTTGCCGGGCATGCAATCGGCATAGGCTCTAAAAGACTCCTCTTCCCCGGGATATGACATCACCCAACTATGGGCATGCGTCCCCTTCACAGGCACGTTAAAGTATTTTCCTACTAAGACATTTGATGTCGATTGGCACCCTCCCACAATGGCAGCTCGCGATGCAGAGAAAGCGCCGTTAATCCCTTGAGCTCGTCGGAGGCCAAACTCAATGACTTCTTGCCCTTCTGCAGCAGAACAAATGCGCGAAGCCTTTGTGGCAATGAGGGTTTGAAAATTAACAATGTTGAGAAGGGCGCTCTCAAGAAGTTGTGCTTGAAGAATCGATCCCTTAACGCGAATCATTGGCTCATAGGGAAAAACAACGGTTCCTTCAGGAACCGCATCAATATCGAGCTCAAATTTAAAGTCTTTGAGATACTTAAGAAATGGCTCATCAAAAAGGGGCTTGTCATCTATCCCCATAAGAGATCTTAAATAATCTAAATCAGACGCATTAAATTCAAAATCCCTTACGAAATGAATCAAATCCTCCAATCCTGCAGCAACGGCATATTCCCCTCCAAAGGGTTTTCGACGAAAAAAATGATGGAAAACAGCCTGCTTGTTCACTACATTTTTCTTGAAATAACAATATGCCATTGTCAATTGATACAAATCGGTATGCAGTGCTAAATCAAAAGGTTTCTTCATTGAATTTTTGTTTTCCCTTCTTTTTGTATCTTTAATAAGAGTTGATCTCTTTCTAGTTTCAAGCGATCGATTTCAACCTGTAGCTGATTTGCAATCTCACTTGCCTCATCTGCCTTATTCCAATAGCGCCTTGCCTCAACAAGATATTCCGGTTGAAATTGGAGCCGATCCCCTTGATCTTGGAAGCGCGCTGCTCGTGCAATATATTTATTCCGCTCATCCTCTAAACGCTCAATTTCCTCATTGAGCAACGCCAGATATTGTTGATCCGATATGCTCTGTTGCTCAACTAAAGATTTGTCTTCCGGATAAAGAGGAAAAACACCCACTATTAAACAAATAATTATCTTGACTTTGTACATTTTTCGAACGTAAGTTTTGCAAGATTTTGATTTACAATCGGTTAGCAATTCCTGTAATCGGCTTGAACACGCCATTACAGGAATTGCTAACCGATTGTAAGTCAAAAGATTGTGAAAATTGCGCCGAAAAATGTACAAAGTCGAGATTATAAGAGCCATATGCATAAATCAGGAGCCAATGATTGTCGCTAAATTCTTGAAATGGTAAGATTAAATCCAATTTTATCCTATATAAAAGCACTCTATGTCGAGATTTTTCTTTCTTTTCGCTCTTCTATTCCCCCTTCTCGGCTATTCCCTCACACTCATGGAAAAACTACAAAATGCCCATCAAGGCGATTATGTTGTCACTTTGATGAGTAAAAATTATTCCCTCATCAGTATCCATACAAAAACTGATGACTCCATTATTTTTGAAGAAATATCCGTTCCCGTTTCCTCTATGGAAAAAGCCCCTGATTGGAAAAACTATGTCCTTCAAAAAGCCCCTAAAGCCATTTCATGGATTCTTTATGAAATTGATTTAAAGACAGGGAAAATGATTGAATCATACAATGTATTAGGTGGATATTTTCTCGATCTTTCCTCTTTCGACTCCGTATTAGCTAAGCTGATGCACTTAACGCTAGAGACCGTGAAAGAGAGTGAAAGGCGACGCATTGGCGTTTCTTCTTCTCTTTCAGGATTTGATACGCGAAAAATTTGGAATCCTCCTCTTGTTTTTGAGCGCAAAAAAGAAAAAAGCCCCCAGTTCAGTGTCTATCACGCGACATGGCCGGAAGATGCAACGATTTTATCGGGGAAAACCGTTGAGCTCTATTTTGACAGACAAAGATCCCACTTTCCTTTTCCCATGTGGATGCAAATCAAAGATGCCTCTGACACATCATTCAAAGTCCCCAGCGTCGATGCAGGTCATAGCATGCCCACGACAATGACAAACATGCCTCGCCGCCTCCCTTATTTTTATGACAAGGTCATTCAATCCAAAGAGACAATCATTATAAAAATCAGTATCCCCTCTTATTACAAAGGATTAAACCTCCATTTCGTGTCCTATGTCCCCAAACAGGAACAACCGATTCATATCAACATTGACCCTATATTGGGATCTGATCCGGAATCCGTCGAATTTCATATTCCAAGATCATTTATCGAACAGCACATTTCATTAGATCAACCTTATCATCTTATGCTTACAATCAACTCTCATCCAAGTGTCTCCGTCGAATCGGCAAAAAGCTACCGTTTTAAAAAATTAAAAAATCTCTCACCTGAATAGGAGAGATTCATATTTCCTTGTCATTTTTTTTTCTATTGTCTAATCTCTCCAGGTATTGATATTCAACAATTGGGTAGCTGTTCAGTGTATCGCCTAAACAAATCTAAATCTATTTTCTTTCATACGCTTAAACTGTTTCGCAAAAAGAAAAAAAAACTCTCTTTATCTGCCCGAGCAGAAATCCATGAAACGCTCAATACATTCCAAAATTCCCTTTCAGAAAAAAACATTGAGGCCTCTTTCAATCTAGCAAAGAAATGTGAATTGCTCACCAAGCTTCATATGAAAAAGCATTTCTTTGACCATGTCGTTGAACTCGTTTTTGCCCTCATTTTTGCTCTCATTGTCGCTACAGTCGTGCGTCAAATGTGGTTTGAACTCTATGAAATTCCATCGGGATCAATGCGACCTACCCTATTAGAAAATGATCGCCTTGTTGTTTCTAAAAATCAGTTCTGTATCAATGTTCCCCTCATGCTCAAACACTTTTTGTTTGAGCCCGAAGAAGTAAAGCGCAACGGTGTTTTTATTTTTTCCGGTGAGAATATGGATATCCCCAATAATCATTATAACTACTTTTATATCTTCCCCGGCTATAAACAATATGTCAAACGGCTTATGGGAAAACCCGGCGACACCCTTTATTTTTATGGTGGGCAAATTTACGGAATGGATCGCGACGGCAATGATATTACCGATCTCCTCCAACCCAAATCGCTCTCTCATATTTCGCATGTCCCCTTTATTAATTTTGAAGGAGATATTAAAACGCCTTCCCCACTTACAAAAGGCATTTCATCCCCTGTTATTTTTTATCAAATGAATCTTCCCATAGCAAAACTCTTCGCCTCGTCATTCAATCAAGTGAAAGGTGAAATCCTCTATACCGCGGAGCGCTCTGAAAAACCCGTTGCAGATTATGGGGATTTATGGGGATTTAAAAATTATGGAATGGCCCAAATTCTACATGAAGATAACAATTATATTTTGGAGCTCACCCACTCTCCTAGCATAAAACATACCGTAATCAAAAAAGATTACTATGGAAAATTCATTCCAATGCTGGGGACCTCTAAATCATATATCCAACTGAATGACGCTCTTTTAAAGAAAATCTTTCAGAGCCTTTATACTGACCGTTTTGTCGTTAAAGATGGGTATATGAGAAGAAGCTCCCAAGTCTCCCCCCCCATTCAAAAAGGCGTTAAAAATTATTACCCTTATCTCGACGGTATCCCCAACGGCACCTATGAGTTTTTTGACGGAAAAGGATATCAAGTCTACTGGCAAGGGGTTCGAAGGGAGCTACCCGCAAACCACCCGCTCATGCAATATACTCCGGAAAAAGCCACCCTATTTTTCAATATCGGCATGGAATTCGATACTCGCTTTCTTCCCGATTCACTCTATGACGTCCTCCCTGCACGGTATGCCTTTTTTAACCACAATGCCCTTTATTTAATGGGGCATGAAGTCATCTCTCATGACGATCCGGACATGGTGAAATATGTCAATCGCGAGTTGGAGCGCGAGCGCGAATCGAATGGTAACTATGTGCCTTTTATCGATTATGGCCCTCCCCTCACAAAAGAAGGCAAACTTGATAAAGACTTTATTCGTCAAGCAGGACTTAAAATTCCTGAAGGGCATTACCTTGCTCTTGGCGACAATTATGCAATGAGTGCCGATAGCCGCAAATTTGGCTTTGTTCCTCAGGAAAATATCCGCGGCGTCCCCGACTTTATTTTCTGGCCGGTGGGATCCCAATTCGGTCTAGTCAACCAACCTCTATATCCCCTCTTTACCGTTTCAAGACTCATCATATGGGGGATTGCCGGTGTTGTCTTTATTATTTGGGCCATTGTTTCAAGAAGACGCCATGCGCTTCCCATTAAAATCCCCGAGTGATTTGGATCAATAGTGTAATCTATTCTTCACTTCGGTATATACCGAAGTGAAGTGAAAAATTGGGATTTAGCTATGAATCATAAGACAAAAATCATTACTGCATCCATTTCGGCAGTACTTGCAGCAGCTTTTCTTGCGATAATGAGTGGCCTTACAAAAATTGCTCGCGCTGAAACTTCTTTAGAGATGGCCCTATTCTTTCGATTCACTGTGGGGTTTTTAATCTCACTCCCCTTTTGCCTAAGCTTCAAAAACTTTTCCTTCAGAGTGCCCAAATTATGGCTTCATATTCTAAGAGCTATCATGGCATTTTCCGCTCTATTTTGCCTCTTTTATGCCCTGAAATACCTACCCCTTTTCAATGTCCTTCTACTCGGAATTACCTATCCCCTCTTTATTCCCATTCTGGTTTATTTTTTCTTTCGCAGACGCCTCTCTATTAAAATGATCCTGGGCATTTCACTTGGATTTGTTGGGGTTATTTTTGTATTGCAACCCGATGCATCGAAGATTTTAGATTTTCATTCCTTCATTGCAATCCTTGCAGGTTTTTTAATCGCCGTGACATTTTTAATCGTTAGAGTGCTTCATCGGGAATCGAGCTCTGCACAAATCAACTTTTATTATCCCTTCTTTGCTATGTTATGTGCTTGGATTTTTGCTGCTTTTAATTGGGAGTGGCCATCGGCACACATGCTTCCGATTTTAATTGCCATGGGAGTGACAGGGGTTTTGTATCAATTTTTGATTGTCTATGCCTTGAAACTTGCGCATGCCTCACTGATTTCACCTTTGATGTATACCAGCATTCTTTTCAGTGCACTCTTTGAGTGGGCATACTGGGGCGATCTCCCCAATGCTTACGGTTGGTTTGGATTTGCATTGATTTTTTGTGGAGCATGTATCACGGTTTGGATCGGTGGACAGATGCATCACCTCACCAAAGCCACTCCTAAAGAAAAGGATTAATTGGAGCTTGGCCTTCGTTCAATATGGATAATAGCCAGCTCCCCATTGAGATCCCATTCCGTCCCACTACATGAAGCAAAATGAACTTCATCAGCTAGAACTTCCCCTCGAATATATTGATCATGCTGCTCAAAAGCCTTTTGAATTCTCGCTGTTGTATCAAGACAAATTGCAATACGATCCGTCACTTCAAACCCTTCATTGCGGCGCATTGTATTGATCTTATTAACGATTTCTCGAGCATACCCCTCGCTAATCAGCGCTTCATCTAGAGTCGTTTCAAGAGCTACTGTCAATGCTCCCTGGCAAGATGCAATTAAATCTCCCTTTACCGTGCGATTAACCTCGACTTCATTCAAAGAGAGGGTAAATGTTTGGTCTTTAACTTGGATATCCACTGTTTTACCACAATAGATTTGCTCAATCGATACGCGGGGAAGAGCTTCAATGACTTCTTTAGCTTCCTTCATTAAGGGCCCCATTTGTTTTCCCAGCACCTTATAGTTAGGCTTGACTGTGACATCAACGAATGACGTTTCGTCATCTAAAAACTCAAGACTATGGACATTGAGCTCATCCTCAATAAGATATGTGTGATTCTTCAATGCTTCGAGCACATTTTGATCACGCGAAATGAGAAAGGCCTTTTTAAGGGGCTGCCTCACCTTAAGTTTATGCTCTTTTCTGAGCGAGTGGCCTAAATTTACGACGGTTTGCACGAGTTGCATTTCTTCTTCTAACAGTTCATCGCGCAGTTCCTTGCGATATTCCGGATAGTCAGTCAAATGCACGGAATCCGGATCTTGAGGCGCTTTAAGCTCCGCATAGATCGATTCACTTAAAAATGGAATAAAAGGCGCTGCAACTTTGACAAGATTAAGCAGGACGATATAAAGCGTTTGAAATGCCTCATCTCTATCTGTTGTATGCTCAGACTCCCAGAAGCGGGGACGTGAGCGCCGAATATACCAATTGGTCAACTGATCGATAAAAACAACAAAAGGATCAACGGCCTGAGAGAGTTGATAGCGATCGAGCGCCGTTTCCACATCGAGAATAAGCTTTTGCATCCGCGATAGAATCCATTGATCGATCGTTGCTGAAGGTTTTTTCTTTCCAATGAGTTTTGGCGTCCATTTGCAGATTTTAGCGTAGGTTGCAAAAAAGACATAGCTATTCCATAAAGGAATGAGCATTTGGCGCAGGACAAGTTCAACACCCCTTTCTGAAAAGCGCAAATCATCCGCTTGGACCGCAGGAGAGTGTAGCAAATAAAGGCGAATACTATCCGCACCAAACTTGTCGATTACTTGCTGCGGATCGGGATAGTTTTTCAACCTTTTTGACATTTTATTGCCATCTTCAGCCAAGATAATTCCATTGACAATGACATTCTTAAAGGCCGGTTTATCAAAGAGTGCTGCCGCGATCACCGTGAGCGTATAAAACCATCCTCTTGTTTGATCGAGGCCCTCTGCAATAAAATCAGCGGGAAAAGCATCTAGTGTCTCTTGCTTATTGTCGAATGGAAAGTGGTTTTGCGCATAGGGCATCGACCCCGATTCAAACCAACAGTCAAACACCTCAGGCACACGACGATATACCTTACCATTTTCTTCAAATGTAATATCGTCAATAAAATGGCGGTGTAAATCAGTGATCTTGTGTCCACTGAGTTTTTCAAGTTCTTCTTTAGAAGATATGGCATAAAAATCGCCCTCATCATTAACCCAAAGCGGGATAGGTGTTCCCCAATATCGGTTGCGACTGATAGCCCAATCGCGCGCATTTTCAAGCCATTTTCCGAAACGACCATCTTTGATATGCTCCGGAACCCAATTGATCTCTTGATTAATTGCAATGAGCCTCTCTTTTAATGACTCAACTGAAATAAACCAAGTCTTTACGGCTTTATAAAGTAGCGGAGTATCCGATCGCCAACAAAACGGATAGCGGTGACGGATTTGACCATGGTGAAAAACTTTATCTTCATGCTTTAATCGCTTAATAATATCCTTATCGGCATCTTTGACAAAGACGCCTTCATAATCGGGAACCTCTTGAGTAAAGCGACCATTTTGATCAACAGGACACACAAGATCAATCGACTCCCTTGTGCAGACAAAAAAGTCCTGCTCACCAAATGCGGGGGCAGCATGCACAATCCCGGTCCCGTCTTCTTCACCGACAAACTCATCTAACAAAACATGGAAAGCTTGTGGACTTGCTCGATCGACAAAATAATCGAATAAGGGCTCATAAACCATATCGCGTAGTTTATCCCCTTTAAATACGGAGATGAGTTCATAAGACTCGCGATCTTTGAAGTAATGGGCCACCCGACTCTTAGCTAAAATAAAAGTGTCTTTGCTCTTTTTATCTTTAAGTCTCACATAATTGATATGGGGATTCACCACACAAGCCAAATTCGAAGGAAGCGTCCAAGGTGTGGTTGTCCATATGAGCAGATAAGTATCCGCCTCATCTTTCACTTTAAATTTCACTGTCAATGAGGGATCATCAACATCTTTATAATTGAGGTTCGCCTCGAAATTCGACAATGGAGTCCCAAGACGTGCAGAAAAGGGCATGACTTTAAATCCCTGATAAACAAGCCCTTTTTTCCATAAAGCAGCGAAGACCCACCAGACCGATTCCATAAAGGAAGCATCCATCGTGCGGTAAGTATTTTCAAAGCTAACCCATCGCCCCATACGATTGACGGTTGATTTCCACTCTTCCGTATAGCGAAGCACAATGCTACGACACTCTTCATTAAAAGCGGCAATTCCATACTTCTCAATGGTCGATGCCCCTGAGAGCCCTTTTGCCTTTTCAATTTCATTTTCAACAGGAAGCCCGTGGCAATCCCAACCAAAACGGCGAGGAACCCTAAAACCTTTCATCGTTTTATAACGGGGAATCACATCCTTAATGGTCCCGGCTAAAAGATGGCCATAATGAGGCAGTCCCGTTGCAAAAGGGGGCCCGTCATAAAAGGAAAAAAGAGGTGCCTGAGCACGATTTCGAACCGATTTTTCAAAAATGGAATGGGTTTTCCAAAATTTGAGGATCTTGGTTTCTCGAGCCGGAAACGGCTCTTGTTCTATATCAAACATGATTCATTCCGCAGAAAATAAAAGCCTTTAACAAACTGAACATAGGCCGAGCAGGCCAATTTCCCTGCCTTAAGCGGGGAGCTCTCACTCAGCCAACGATGCGATAGCCTCTTATTCATTAACCGTGACACTATCAGCCCATAATCGTACTAAACAATTGAGTTTAAAACAATCAAATGGCCATGAATACCAAAAAAGCAATCGTTCAAAAGTCGAGATCATTCTACGGAAGCCGCGTATTTAAAACAACCGGGGCTTGTCCTTCCCCTCATATATAGTTATCAATATGAAACCATATCTTACTAATAAACAATGAGTTAAAACTAACCCTTTTCAATTTAAGCCCTTATAGGCATAATTATTCCTTTGATATGGTATAATGAATACGGGGGTGAACAGGTTTCGACTTAGAAATAAAGGGTCGATGGCATGCAGAGGATTCGGTTGGCCTCTTAAAAAAGCCGAAAGCGAATAAACGCTAAAAAAGAAGAATTCGATATCAACTTTGCTTCTGAGGAAGCACTTGATTTCGCAGTTGCTGCATAAGCGAAAGCTCATGTAGTCCGATTCCCTAAGATTGGACCGAGGGTCTTAGGTGAATCGTCATTTTACTTGGTGTGGATTTAGGCCGTTGATCTCTTGGGCCTAGACTCCGAGATGATAAGAGGTGCACTTGCCACAAGTGGGGTTCCTTACAGCATGGCAAGCGTCAAACAATTAAGGAACTAAGCATGTAGTCATTTACTTGGAGTTTGCTAAGGACGAGAGTTCGATTCTCTCCACCTCCAACCCAAATTAAGGCTTCAGTTTTAACGACTGAAGCCTTTTGTTTTTAACGATATACAACATAAGATTCACACTGAAAAATCTAGCTACATAAAGCTCAATTACGCACTATTTACGCTACTCAACTGGACGAAACTGCAGTAAAAACTATTTAGTTTTTTGAGTTTCCATGCTACACTTCTCCACTTACGCAAAGAGGATAAAATGTCATCTAACGCAGTTGAAAGAGCTCAGGCCACAGACCTAAAAGAATACAAAGCGTTCTTCAAAGAGATTAAAGAAAGGATCTTAGCCTCTCAGGTAAAAGCTGCTTTAGCTGTTAACCACGAACTTATTAATCTTTATTGGGAAATAGGCTCTAAAATCCATCTCAAACAAAAAGATGAAGGTTGGGGTGCTAAGACTATCGAAAATCTGGCCAAGGACCTCAAATCTACTTTTCCAGAAATGAAGGGTTTCTCTCTAACAAACATCAAGTATATGGTTCAATTCGCAAGGGAATACCCAGAATTTGCAATTAGCCAACAGGTTGTTGGCCAAATTCCATGGGGCCATAACATCCTTCTCCTTCAGAAGCTTGAAACTCTCCAAGATAGAATCTGGTATGCCCATAAAACGATTGAACATGGATGGAGTCGAAGCGTCTTACTGCATTGGCTAGATAGCGACCTTCATAAACGAGAAGGAAAAGCCATTACCAATTTTCAAAATACTCTCCCCTCCCCACAATCTGATTTAGCTCACCAAACCTTGAAGGACCCATATTGCTTTGACTTTCTTACACTGAGAGATAAACACGACGAGCAGGAATTGGAATCTGGTTTATTAGACCACGTACAAAAATTTCTTCTTGAATTAGGAGCTGGTTTTTCTTTTGTTGGGCGCCAGATTCATTTATCCATCGGGGATCAAGATTTTTATATTGATCTTCTCTTCTATCACTTGAAGGGAGCCACCATGTTAGCAACACTCCAAAGGCTGGGAGTTATCCCATCATTTAGTCGACCCGGAGTTAGTAATGACAACCCATATTCCGAGTCGTTTTTCAGGACATTGAAATATGCACCCAAATATCCTGAGAACCCATTTGAGAACCTCAAAGAGGCAAGAGATTGGGTGTTATCTTTTGTTAAATGGTACAATGAAGAGCATTTGCACAGTTCGATTAAATTTGTAACCCCCTCTAAGCGACACCAAGGGCTTGATGAGGAAATATTGGCAAAGCGGCATTTAGTGTATCAAGAGGCTAAAAGGAAAAATCCACATAGGTGGAGCAAAGAGACGAGGAATTGGCAAATGATTAATGAAGTGCTTTTAA
>JAIPIG010000038.1 GCA_021734805.1 Simkaniaceae bacterium | reverse complement strand
AGCACTAATAGAGGTGTCAGAGCTTCTTGACATTACCTTCCTAACAGCTTCTATTTTAAATGCTTTTGAATATTTTGTCTTCATCATATTCAGACTCCTTTGGTCTAGTTAGATGCGACAACTACGCTGACACAGGGGGTTTTCGCACATTTCTATTGCTGCATATTCTTCCCGGTGCGCATCGGATGGATCAAGAATGATAGTCTTCAAAGAACCGAATTTTTCTGAATTAATGGAGTCAAGAAGGATTACAATCGCCTTTTCTTTTGTATCGGTGTCATCTGATGCCTTCACTGCGAGCAGCATCTCAAAGAACTTAGGATTGAACAATGCTCCAATGATAAAATAATCACTTCTTCCCTTATTTCGTGCGTGAAGAAGGGAGTATAATTGTCCTAAGTTGGTCAGTCTTCCTTTATCTGTAGTTTTTTCTCTTAAGACTAGCGGTATCTTGATATCCATAATAGAGAATGTTTTTTCAGTCACAAGCGCTTCTACAAGCGTTGTGATAAATTGTTTTGTCACTCCTCCAAGATCGATCGCTTGAGGGGTGTCAATAAGGTGAATTCTTGTTGGGAATCCTTTTTCCAAAATTGTTTCTAAATAGCTCAATGGGTTGGCTTTGACATCATCAAAGGTACAGAAGAGTGTTCCAATTAGTAAACGTTGGCCGACAAGACGAGGATCAATTTCACGGGTGCGCTCTTCAATTCGGGCCATCTCAAGCATATCTCGAATGCGTCCTGCTTCCGGTCCTGAAGCCCGTGAAATCGCAGAATATTGGAGATCACGATCTATAGGATATCTCCGAATAAAAAATTCAACAACATCTGCATGACCCCTTGCAGAAGCGCTTAAAATACGCTCCTTGATTAGAGAAGTATGCATTATATCTCTACCGTCAGAAAGTAAGCAAGAAATCGCATCCCATTGTTTGTGCTCAACCGCCTCTGTAATAGCTAGAGCCACATTAAGCCCATTAGGAAAGCCATTTGAAAATGCATAATTAATAACATCTAACTTTCCATTTTTTGCAGCTTCTATGATGGTATGCCCTAAAAGATGATCAGAAAATGGCCTGCCACTAGAAAGTAATACGGATATGATATCATCCTTTCCTGTTCTTACTGCATGTAAAAGGGCTGAACCTAAATCATCAGGCCTAATGGGGCACTCATGTGACAATAAGATATTAACGATTTCTAATTTGTTCTTTTGTGTTGCAAACTTGACGGCTACGCCTAAGTCATCAGGCTTAATTCTGCCACTAGCGAGCAACTTCTCGACGATTTCTTGATTTCCCTTTTTTGCAGCTACTTTAAGAGCACTACCTAAGTAATATGGACTTATCCTGTCCCCTAAAGAAAGAAAAACATCAAAAGCTTCAAGTTTATCGTTATCTACAGCCCCGCATAGAGCTCTTCCTAAACGATGATCATTAATGGTTCTACCGGTAAAAAGTATAAATCGAATAGCGTCTAATTGACCATTCTCGGCAGCTCCTATGATAGCATCGCCTAAATAATCACTATGGATAGCTCTGTCTCCATCAAGTAAATAATGAAGAACCTCTAATTGACCGGTGCTCGCAGCCGGTGCAAGAGCTAATCGTAAATCATCGGGACGAATTTTTCGATTAGAAAGCAGATGTTGGATAACTTCTAATTGACCATTACTTGCTGCGTTCTCTAGCGTTATTATCGCATCGCTATTTCTTATTCTTGTTCCATTAGGAAGAATAAATGTTCCGGTAACGCAGTTGCGAATTCGCCCCAGTATTTCAGATAGAGAAAAACACACAGAGGCGCCAAATGTACGCCGTCCTTCTCCGGGAGCTTCTGTTGGAATGACAACAGTGGGTATAACGGTTACCCCGGCTGATGAGACTCTCTCGGTTAGCTCATCTGAAGTCGACCTAGTTATCGGGGATTCTATTACCGGCCGGGATGGATTCGTATTTGAAGTTATTGTCATATAAAACTCCTGTATTTAATACTATTATAACAAATAATTTAATTATTATTTATTAATAATAAAATGTTTTAATTTAAGTTGTTTTATTTAAATAACTTCAAATTCAACTTGTTTTAAGTTGCCTATAGTTAGTTATTTACAAGATAGGATTTAACTTGTTGGTAATGAATGGGTTATATTTTGAATGGCGGTGGCAAACATAGGCCTTCAGAAGAAGGCTAGTCCGCATTTCTCATCGTTTTAATTTAAAAAATAGAAGTCATACCATTTATCAAAAATAACGTTGAGTTGTGCTGCGTTAGCTTTGCAAACAAATTTTCGGTCTTCACTCGCGCCTTGCCTACCGGCAATGGTCGCTCGCTCCAGACACAAAAATTTGTGCAGCTTCCTTGCACAACTCAACGTTATTTTTGATAAATGGTATCATCCAAATCACTTAGAAAAGTGGATGGAGAAGGCGTGGAGTTTTTGCACTTCTTCGCGCAAGATCGTGTTGATTTTGCGGTGTCGCTCAACCGGAGAAAGACCGGCAAATAGCTCAAGGGGGAGTTCAACTTTTAAATGGGATTCAAGCCCATGGCAATACCCATGGAGGTGACTCTCATCGATGATATTGATGGAGGGGGTTGAAAGATGTGTTTGAAGTTTGATTTTAATTTGCTCGGCTAAGGAGGGGATGTGTTGGTGGATGATGAGGGGGTGCATCCCCTCTTCATGGATTTTAAAGCGTGTGAGGGCCGGAGTTAATGAAGGATCATTTTCAATGGTTTCAATCCATTTGATGAAATGAGGGAACGTCTCGGTAAGCCAAGTTGGTGCGTTGCGCTCAATCAGCTTTACAAAAGGGAAAAAAGTGATGCGCGCTAAGGGGCTTTCAAGCGTGAGAGAAAGCTCTTTTAAAGGCTCAATCATGAGCGTTAAATCACTATAATCATTCGTTTTTGTTTTGTGGAAGGCCTTAATGAATTGGGGATGAAAAGATGAGATCAAATTCAAATTTTCATCCGGGAGGGCCCACTGAACAATATCGAGACTCTCTTGAATCACCCTGTCATTAGATAAGAGGAGAATAGGGACAGTTCCATCTGAAGAATACCTTAAAAAATCAGCCGGTTTTTGCTTTAAGGCAATTTCTCGAAGCTCAAACGTTTTTTGAGCATAGGAGAGGGCCATTTTAGCTCGAAGAGAAAAGGGGCATTTAGGACTTGAATAGAGAATAGGGCGCATGACTTAAACCTTGCGTTACACGGCTCATTATAGGTCGATTTCAGATTTTTGAATATACCGAAAGTGATTCAAGAGTTGGAATTTTTAGAAGCCGGCTATAGCGATGGTCGATCGGGCCGAAGGCCCTTTACCGAACCGACGCGCTATTGACAATAGGCAGAGGTGAGGTAAATCGATCAAGCGGGGATGCCGGCGACAAAAAAAACAATTCTTGAATGACGAGCGGTATATCTCTTTAAATTCATATTAGGTCATGGGGGTGGGCGCGTAGGTTCCAGTAATGATGCCCATAATCGTAGAGAAGTTGCTCGTTAGGAGCGATCGTGCGAAGGGAAAGAAAGATGAGGTGGTAATAGTTGCCACAATAGGCATGAAGGGGTTTTAAATTGGGGGTCGTGCGGCTATGATTGATGAATCGAGTGAGATTACCTGCAATGGCATCGGTGACAAAGCTGCGACCAATGAGGTCGGGAACCGGATATTCATAGGCATAGTCGCTGAAGATAACGGGATAGGGCGGGTTGCGCCGGACAATGCCTGTGTATTCACCGACAAAGCTTCCTTTTTTAATTTCCTCTTCAGCAAACAGGCCATGCCCGATTTGTTCGCTGATATAGCGGACGCTGACTTGAGGGATATAGGCCGAAGCGATGTGACTGCCATATTGTTTTCCAAGTTCGATGGCCTCTTTAGTCACTCGGCCGGCGCGATAGTGAGCAAGAGTGTGCTCGAAAATGCTTTTTTCCTCTTCGGGGCTGTTGAAGGTGATTTGATCAATATGGCGATAAGAAGGGATTGGCATATCTATCCTCCTTATCGCAACTATGAACTATGAAGCAATTGAATAAAATGACTAAGATGGGAGGGGTTTAAAGCGCGCGAATGTCTCAGCTGATCGAAAAGCTCGGTATCGATGAAATATTTAAGCCGAACACCTTTGAATGGAATGGAAAATAAAAGATGCAGAATGGCGTCATTTCCCATTTCAGTTGCAAAATAGAAAGCATTTGTGATGACTGTTCTAAGTTCTACTTCTTTTCCGGGAAAAAAAACAGGGTGGTCTGAGTGCCGTAGTAAATACGCTAATGCTATTTGACGGTTTTCAATAATGCTATTAATGACAAGAGAGCAGAATTGCTGCGGGGATGCCTTTTGGATGATTGGAGTGATGATGTCATAGCCGTTGATCATTTGAGCCATCTGAATTAGGCTTTCATAAGCGGTTATTTGCTCGGAAAGATCGTAGGTAAATGCAATTTTATAATTAATAACAGTGTGAATTGTAGATAGGATATCGGCGGGAGCTATTCTGAGGTAAATGAAGACGATGTTTAAAAGAGGTCCTTGATTGTTTTCAGCGCAATGCAAGATCATTTTAGAGAACTGTTCAGGAGATAAAAAAGGCAGAAGTGGTGGTAATGATCCGGTGCAATTTTGTGCAATGACTCGATCGAGATCATTGTCAATCATCTCATATAGGTTCTGTGGCCCACGGGATAGATACTTAACAAAAAAATGTATATTTCTATTCCCATCCATTGCACTCAAAAAGCGGGATAGTAAAGTTTGATCGCCAAGTTGTGCCACTCGATGAGCAATGGCATAAATGATATTTTCCGGGATAGCTCGTGTCGATAACAAATAGGTGATGTGTTCGATATTGCGTTCTCTAAGAGCAAATTCAAGCTCAATAATCGGATTGAAAGAGGATACTAAAAGGCGTTGGGGAGCGGGATAGGAAGAAATCGATGTTCCAAATACCGAGCTTGGTGGTGGATCCAAAGGCGCTGTAGGAGAGTGAGGCGTCATAGACTATTTTAATGGAGTAAACTTGAGTTATAGAGGTTCAAAAAGTTGTAATAGGAAGTATTATTTAAGGATCTTGCTGCACGTATCTGTTCAAATAATGGCCTATCTATTAAAGAATTAGAGGAGCGTCCTCTAATTGATAGGGAGAAGAGATATGTTAAAATAGGCGTGTTATTTTGCTCAGCTGCATAATAAAAGGCATTGGTCATTATGGTTATGGTGTTATGGGGGTATGGTTCTGAAAAGATGGGGTGATGTGAACTTTCAAGCAAGTATCTCAGTTTACTGAGGTCATTATCAATAATGCTTTGGTTAATTAGCGCGGAAAACAGCTCTAAGCTTGTGCTCCGGATGATTGGAGTCATGAGGTCAAAGAAGTCGCCAAGGAGGGTCGCCTGATCTATGAGTCGTCCATAAATTAAGAATTGATCGGAAGGGCTGAAACGGGATGTGATTTGCGCTGCGATGGTGTTGAGCACCGTTTGTCTAAAATCAGGGCGGGTTATGCGTAAATAATTGAGCTCGGCTATCAATAAAGGCAGTTGATAGTTGCAAGCGCACGTCAGAGTGATATGCGCAAGTTTTTCCGAGGATAAATAGGGTAAAAATAGCACCAGTAGATGCTCGTGATTGTTGATTATAACTTGATCGGCAAAGGTGGCGAGCATTTCATGTGGTATTAAACCCGTCTTAAGCAAACATTGAATCGATGAAAGGCGACCATTATTAAGGCAGTTAGCCAAAAATCTATTGATTTGATCCGGACTCATTCTGTTGAGAAAAGGGGTCAGTAATTCTTGATTGCCGATCCTCGCAACTTTATGCGCCCCTTCAATAACTTTCGCCTCCGGAATCAAGTTTTTTGATAATAAATAGGTAATATCGTCTACACGTCGATAGTTAATTGCAGTATCGAGTAATGTTAGGGGTGAAGGCAAGATTCCGGCGATTTTTTGATGAAATTCCTGCAAAATATCTCTAGGCGATACTGTTAAGCTTTCAGTAGTTTCGGGACTGCGCCGGCTTGAAGGTGAAATAGAAGAGCTGGCCATAATTATCCTTTTATTTCAGAGGGTGTTCTTATTTCTGTTTTAAAAAATGTATTATGACAACAATTATAACAATTTTGTGAAAAAAAAGGCAAATTAATTAAAGAACAAAGTGTTTTGTAATCGAACGAGGGATTGGGGCATTAGTGAAGAGGAGACCTCTAATTTTTAGTAGGCATAATTCATTGATAATATGTGAGATAAGCGATAGATAGGTCGTATTTTAGTTATAACTTAAGTTTGACTTCCAAAAGGCTCTGCTCTTCAGGAAGGGGGGCTATTTCAAAGCCAAGATCCTCGCAGATTTTAAGGAGGATGGTGTTTTGATTCAGGATGATTCCAAAAAGATAATCGATGTTGCGGCGGCGGGCCGTTTCAATGAGCTTTTGAAGGAGTTTTTTTCCAAGTCCCTTACCCTGAGCGCGATCGGTAATAATCAGTTTAAATTCGGCATTTTTGCTGTTGGGTTGCTTTGTATAGCTGCCGACGGCAACGACATCGCCCTCATCCGTTTCGGCAACAAAGCGCATTTCCCTGTCGTAATCAATGGAGCAGACCTGAACAAGGCGTTCATGGGCAATGCGCTTATCAAGGGCCATAAACTTTAAAAAGCGGCTGCGGACCGTATTTTCAGAGAGTTCTTCATGGAATTTTTTCATCTTAGCTTCATCTTCGGGACGAATGGGGCGCAAGGTAATATTGCTCGAATCTTTGAGCGAGATTCTTTCAATATATAGATGGGGATAAGGATGAAGAGCTGATACAACGCATTGACTTTCATTCTCGTGAAGCACAAAGCGGGCATCAAGCGCAACGATGCGGTTTTCAGAGACAAGAAGGGGGTTAATATCACATTCTTTAATCCAAGAATGTTCGATGATCAGTTGGGAAAAGACAATTAAAATGCGCTCGAGCTCATTGAAATCAATCGGTTTTTTGCCGCGCACCCCTTGCAGCGCTTTGTAGATCTTTGTTTCGCTCATGAGTTGGTGGGCAAGGACCGAGTTGAGAGGGGGAATTGCAAGGGAGCGGTCTCTAAAAACCTCGACAAGAGCGCCACCGGTTCCAAATACGAGAATAGGGCCGAATTGGGGATCGTCATTGCTTCCGATGAGGATTTCATAGCCGTTTTCCTTGACCATCTCTTGCACGGAGACACCTTGAAAGTGACCTAGGCCATGGATTGCCGTGACAGACTCTTGAATTTCATCAAAAGCATGGGCAACGGCTTCATCGGAATAGAGGTTGAGTTTGACACCGCCGACATCAGTTTTATGGGTGATGGTTTCGGAATGGAGTTTAAGCACAACGGGATAGCCAATATGCCGAGCAGCATTTATGGCCTCTTCCTTTGTCGCGGCGAGCTCTGTTTTAACGGTGGGAATACCATAGGCATCGAGGACCTGTTTTGATTCGTATTCAGTAAGCAACACTCTTTTTTCGCGATTAGCGTTCGTCAGAATGCGATCAACATCGCGGTAGCGGGTTTGGATATCGGCAGGATGCATATTGCCTTCGCGCAAATGAGGCGTTTCATAGAGCGCTTTGAGTCGATTGCGATAGCGCCATAATTTACCAAAAATATGACAGGCTTCATCCGGATATTCAAAATGAGGGATGCCGGAGCTACTTAGGATATTAATGCCCTTTTCAAGAGATTCACCTCCCATCCAGCTGGCATAGATCGGTTTATCCGATTTGGCATATTTAGCAATGATACGAGCCGTTTGAGTTGGGTCTGTCATTGACTGAGGCGTGAGGATCACTAAGATCCCATCCGAATGAGGATCTTTGACAACCACCTCAATAGCTTTAGCATAGGTGTCAGGTGTGGCATCTCCTAAAATGTCTACGGGATTGGAGTGGGACCAAGCCGCCGGAAGGATTTGATTGAGCTGTTTGATTGTTTCGGGGGAGAGCTCGGTGAGTTCTCCTCCTCCGAAAATCGTTGCATCTGTTGCCAGAACGCCCGGTCCCCCAGCATTGGTGATAATGGTGAGATGAGGTCCATTGGGGATGGGTTGTTTCGCGAGAACTTGGGCAATGGAAAATAGCGTTGAAATTGAGGT
Source organism: Simkaniaceae bacterium (assembly GCA_021734805.1). Taxonomy (NCBI): domain Bacteria; kingdom Pseudomonadati; phylum Chlamydiota; class Chlamydiia; order Parachlamydiales; family Simkaniaceae; species Simkaniaceae bacterium. The sequence continues at coordinate 6,838 of JAIPIG010000038.1, read as the reverse complement.
CACTCGAAGGGCCCCAACGCGGTGTATTGCCGAATTAAAGGCATCATCGGAGCCGGCAAGAGAACCCGTATGAGAAGCGGCAGCTTTAGCGGCTTCTTCCGAAGATCCGGCTTTAATGAGAATAATCGGTTTTGTCAGAGCCACCTTTTTAGCTGCAGAGAGAAAAGCGCGCGCATCGCCAATCGTTTCCATATAGAGAAGAATAATATCCGTTTTAGGATCGTGTCCAAAGTAGTCGATGAGATCGCCCCAACCGATATCGGCCATGGATCCGATGGAAATGAAAGAGCTAAAACCGATTTTCTCTTTTAAACTCCAATCTAAAATCGATGTGCACATGGCTCCCGATTGGCTAATAAAAGCGAGATTGCCTTTTAGGGGGATATCTGCGGCAAAGGAGGCGTTGAGATTAGAGTGGGGGTTCATCAGTCCAAGACAGTTAGGACCAATAATGCGCGTTTGTGTTCCCTGAATGGTATGGAGTATTTCTTTTTCGAGCTTTTCGCCCTCTTCACCGAGCTCTTTAAATCCGGCAGAAATAATGATGATACATGACACCTTGTGCTTGACACACTCTTTAATAAGTGGGGGAGTCGTATGAGCCGGAGTGATGATGATCGCGAGATCAACCGGTTCTTTGATCGAGCTAAGAGAGGGGTAGCACGTTAAGTTAAAGAGCGTTTCATATTTAGGATTAACGGGATAGATGTGGCCTTTGTAGCCATAGTCGATGAGGTTTGTTGTCAGGGTACAACCAACGGATTTGGGTTTTTCGGTGGCGCCAATCACAGCAATGGATTTAGGGTTAAAGAAGCTATCAAGAGGATTAATCAATCCACGGATAAAATTCTGTGAGGGGTCTGTTTTTTCCGCCATAAGATTGCACCTATCTTCAATCTTTGGCTTATCAGAATCAAATTTTATGTTGAAGGAACTTTTGATTTTTTTGATGCACACCGGGATGAATATTAAGAGAGCGACCTGCGGTTTGACCGAGTGAGTGGGAGGTCGCGTCATGTAAGGAAAACGAGCGCGATGAAGCAAGGCTTGGATAGATCATTGCTAGGGCGCGTTTGAGGTTGGCTTGAATCAAAGCCCTCTCCTTAATGTGGGTTCGTTTTTGCTCATCGTAGCCTTTGGCAATACCGAGAAAAAAGGAGTTTTTAGAGCTCATCCCACCTAGATTGTGCTCTTTTTTTACCTTAAGCCACAGCTCTTCGAGTTTTTCTGAAAGATAATCGGCAACGTAGGCTGCGATTTCTACGTGCTCTTTCAATCCGATAAGTTCCAAATAGCTTGAACCTCCTCCGTGGTGGAAGATGGTTTCAACACTGAAGTGTTTGAGGATCTGAGCGATAGAGCGTTGTTTTTGCGAGGTGCGCTTTTCTTTAAGAACGCGTTTAATGGCAAACGTCTCCTCTCTATCGGGGTGGACATGGATATCGTGTTTTAGCATGAGTTCTTCTGCTTTGAGAAGAGCGCTTTCAGCTTCATGGATATTTGAAGTTTGGGCTAGGCGGAGAAGTTTTTGGATTTTTTCTTCTACGGCTTTAAGTGAGGTGGGATGGTGATAATGACTTGTCGCTTTTGCGATCTCTTTTGGAAATCCAAATTTTTGGGCCATTGCCTGAAACTCAGCGCCGTGATCGGTTTTCCCATATTCCAAATAGGTGATATAGTGAACGAGTTCATGTTTTAAAACATCGATCGCAGCGGATTCATTGAGAGCAAGGTCAATATGAATACCGATTTCATATAGTTTTGGATCAAAGTAACCAAGACGTGTGGGGTGCTCAAAACAGACAATTTGAATCGGATAGAGATAATTGCAATAGACAAAGCGCTTTGTTTTCACTTCAAATTGCATTTCATATTGTAAAATATTTTTTGCGCATTCGGTATAGCGACTCAGCGATTTTAAGATAGACTGAGAGTAGAGAATGGTCACTGAAATACCTCTTAACCTGCAATTTAGTTTTTCATTGTACTCGTGTGAAATCTTTCTTTCAAACAAGATTTTTTTGTTTAAAAATAATACGCTCATTCCTATATTTCCTTCCCAAAACCTCCGGAGGCATATGGCAAGCTCGAGCTCAGTTAGTCGCACCAGTGCAGAAATGCTGATCTATTTATCATCATATGAGGCGCGTGCAATTCAAAGATTTTTGCCGATAGAGGAGTTTCTATCTGTGATTAAAAGTTTAGGAAGCCTATTCATTAGACAAGTAAGAATACCTTGTCGCGTTATGATTCCTATTATTGACCGAGCTTCCGATCTTTTCTATGAAGGCAATCCATTGCACTATATGACAAGACAGCAACTCAGAATCGAGCTGAAGGCTGCTCAGCATTATATCAAAGACGTCTATGAATTTGGTTATCGTTTTTTATTAAATCGAAATGAGCAAAATACGACCCCAAGAAAAATATCCAATTTTGTTGAAAAAAGACTTCTTGTTTTTCTCAGAAATGAAAAGCTCTTCCGAGCGTATGCAATCTGTCCTCGGGCCCAGTCGATGATTCATTTTTTGTTAAAAAAAAGAGATCTTTTTGAAATAACAAGGCGATTTTTGCAGTCAATGAGCCCTATTGTCTCAAGGAAATTTCAGATATATACTCATCTTTCCTCAAGCGAGAAACAATTTCAGCAGCTCACCGCTTTAAAAGAGGTTGAAGAACAGTTTGACGATTCCGATTTAACGTTAATTCGATTAGTAAGAGCAGGCCAATTAGGGGTTGAAGCATTGATCCCTTGTGAGCTATGGGGGCCACAAATTGATATCCCAGATCGATCGGGAATGACGGCATTAATTGCGGCTTCCGGTGCAAATCATCCGCATATTGTTCGAATTTTAATAGATAGAGGGGCAAATATATTTCTGAGAAATAAGATGGGAATGAGCGCTCTTAGCAGTGCAGTGCAAGCGGGGAATCATGTTGCAATGAGGACCTTAATTTGGCATGGAGCTAACATCCACGCTATGGATTATTGCCAAATGACCCCTCTTTCCAGAGCGGCACAAAAAGGAAATGCGTTTGCAATGACGACGTTAATCAATTTGGGGGCTAATATCGATCATGTTGATAAATCTGGAATGACCCCCCTTTTTAGAGCGATTGAAAGTGGGAAATTAGAAGCTGTTCGCATCCTTACAGGAGCAGGAGCGGATGTTAATCATGTCGATTGTGCCGGGAAGACCCCACTGATTCGTGCTATCGAGAGAAAAAAGCCCGGTATGGTTGAGCTGCTTTTATCTCGAGGGGCTCGTGCTAATTTTCGCTCTAAAGGGGAGGCGCCTATTCTGAGCGCTATAAAAATCAATGACTCTGATTTTGTCTTACTTTTATTGGAGCATGGGGCTAACCCCAACATTCAATTGGCATTTCATCAAACGCCTCTTCTCTATGCAATAAGGAATAAATTCGAAAGAATAGCGCAGATATTAATTGGAGCCGGAGCTCGTGTTAATATTGCTGATGCTTTGGGGAAAACGCCTTTATTTCATGCAGTCAAGGCTCAGGAGGAGTCTGTTGTTAGATCTCTACTTGAAAGAGGGGCTTATCTTTATATGCCAAAAAGGGAAGAAAGTTTTTTAATCACCAGATCAAAAAGAGTTAAGGTGTATAGGGATGCTTTGTCTCTGAGCTCTCCTAACATCTTAAAAATTTTAAAATCTTTCAGATGCCATTATTTAGCGTTAGGAGGATTTCCAACCATTGGGATTTGGCAGGCATTGCCCACAACTTAGTCTGAATTTATGAGGATGTGAGTAAATAAAATGTGATTTTTTTTTATTTTTGGTGCTACACTATCATAGACTTCTCTTGAAGCGCGGTTTGTGTGTGATTGAGAGAAAAGTGAGTTAATAAGGAGGAATAGTGAAAAAGATCATTGCTTTTTTATTGAGTGTTTGTAGTTTAACCATTTTAAATGCTTCGGAGAGCGAAATGAAAGATCAAATTGTCGTGTTTGAAACCACGCAGGGAAATGTTGAAATCACTTTAAAGCCTGATATTGCCCCTAAGGCTTGTGAAAACTTTGTTAAACTTGTAAAGCAAGGTTATTATAATGGGCTTATTTTCCACAGAGTGATCAAAGATTTTATGGTTCAAGGGGGAGATCCCACAGGGACCGGACGTGGAGGAAAATCGATTTGGGGGGCAGCTTTTGAAGATGAAGTCTCTGATCGAGCTAAGTTTGACAAACCGGGATTGCTTGCAATGGCAAATGCCGGCCCAAATACAAACGGAAGTCAGTTCTTCATCACCACCGTTGAAACGCCTTGGTTACATAAAAAGCATACCATTTTTGGTGAGGTAACAAGTGGATACGATGTGGTTCAAAAGATTGAAAAGACAGAAACGGGTCCACTCGATCGACCTGTGAATGAGCAAAAAATCTTGAAGGCTTACGTCAAATAAAAAGAAAACCTCTCGAATGAGAGGTTTTTTTTTGCTTATTTGTGGAACTTTCCGGCAGCGGAAGCGTCAGCTATCCAGAGGGCGGGATGCGATTTTGTTCCAACATGGGCTGAGGGGTAGGGAGAGTCTTGTTTGCTGCTGAGAACGGCAGCCAGCCGATCTGCTTTACTCTCTCCAATGACATAAATGGCGATATGACGGGCTCGGTTAATCAGGGGATAGGTAAAAGTCATGCGCCAGGTTTGTTTTTGGGGAACAAAGTTAGCGGTGACGAGGTGTTTTGTCTCATGCAGGGCATCCGTTTCCGGGAAGAGGGATGCAGTGTGACCGTCATCTCCCATGCCGAGCATTATGTAGTCAAAGGGGCGATCTTTTAAAATAGATAAAATTTCATTCTCGTAGAGTAGGGCATTTTCAGCGATATTTTCTTCAGCAACCATTCGATAAATCTGTTCAGAGGGAATGGGAAGCTTGCTAAATCCGTTATCCATTGCCATCTTGTAGTTGCTGTCGGGGTGGGTTGGGGGAACAGAGCGTTCATCGGAAAAAAAGACAACGACTTTGGAGTAGTCCAGCAAGTTATGGTCAGAGGATGCGAGTTGGTTATAGATAGCCTTGGGTGTTGACCCGCCTGAGAGGGCCACATAAAAGTAACCATGGTCTTGAATGGCTTCTTGAGCGCATTGAATAAAGTGATGCGTGCAAAATTGAAGGGTTTCCTCTTTTGATCCGGGAATTTTTAATACCCTTCTCTCATCAACTTTGATCTCTTTAGTCATTGTCGTTGGCCCCTTCTAAAATAGATTTCAGTGTTTTTAAAAAGTGTTTTGAGGTCCCTTTGTGGAAAATTTCCGTTGTGAAGGACTGGCCCGATTCTTCTTTATCAAAAAGATATTGACCGGGAGTTTCACAGAGCGTTGCCGTTGAGTATTTAACATCGATGATATAAGGGTGATTTTTCTTGCGCTCAAGGTGATAGCTTTGATTATTTTCTCCGATGATATTCACGGCTGTGACGCGCCCCGGTTTGACTTTATCTAAAACGACGGGGGAGAGTTCTACAATGATGTGTTTTTTACCGTTGTGGTAGATAAACTTTTTTTCTTCAGCGCTTTTGAGTTTCCATCCTAAAGACATCGCAATCCAAGTTTGAAGATAGAGGGCTTGGATCATTGTTTTTTGGACTTGATCGGTTTTGCGATCATTGTAGATCAGATCCAAACGATCGGCATTTTGCAGGATCTCAAGTTTATCGGGGCAATAAAAAAGAGAGGCCATTAAATTGCGCCAACCCTCAACACGGGCCCAGTTGAGATCTGCAATATCGCTTTCCGTTTTTTGCCGGTGAAGAAAGACGGAAGCGGCAAACTCTTTGAGATCGGCAGCCGTTTCAGAGTCAAAGATCGTTTTTGAAGATAGAGCTTTAATTTTGCTTAGAAGATTTTCATTTTGTGCCGGATCATCCCCCCAAATAAAATAGATAGGGAGGTCAGGTAGAATATGGGGAAGAATGAGAAAGTGGGCTTTATCGCGCTCTTTTCCCGAGGTTTCAATTTGGATTAAATCGCAAAAAATAGCATTTTCACCTTCATCTGCAGTCATGACTGAGACAAATGACTTAAGAGAGTCTTCGGAAGAGATGGTATCCTCGGTGAGGAAGATCACCCGGCAGGGAAATCGTTTGATAACGCGCTCGGCAACGGATTGCAAATAGGTCTTGCGGGCGTCATTATTTGAATAAATAATAAGATTGAAAAGGCAAGCGCGCATCTTGTTCTTGCCTTGCAACGAATCCCAAATTTTAACGAGTTGATTTTCGATGTCAGCAGGATCGACTTGTTGCATTGTTTCCATATATCACAAATGGTTTATAGGGTTTTAAAAAGAATTATAATCTAAATCATTCCTTAAATCAATCGCCAATGACGGCCGTCAGCTTCGATCATTTTATCCGCTTCTTCCGGCCCCCAGCTCCCTGATTGATAGTTTGGAAAATCCTTAGGCTTAGTTTCTTTCCAGTAGTCTAGAAGGGGTGTCATAATTCGCCATGAATTGAAAGCCTCGTCTTCTCGGGCAAAGAGGGTATTGTCTTTTGCCATACAATCGCAAATAAGGCGCTCGTAAGCCTCCGGGGGGGCTAGACCAAAAAAAGCTCCATAACGGAAATCCATTTTGACCGGTTGAATCACATTGGCCGGACCCGGAACTTTGCAATTGATCTTTAGAGAGCTGCCTTCATTGGGTTGAATGCGAATGGCGAGCACATTGTTTGAGTTGCGCTTGTCATTAAATTGAAAGAGATGACCGGGAGGGGTTTTAAAAGTGACGGCAATTTCCGTAGCTCGTTTAGGAAGGCGTTTTGCACCTCTTAAATAGAAAGGGACGCCATCCCATCTCCAGTTATTGACAAAGAGTT
>JAIPIG010000037.1 GCA_021734805.1 Simkaniaceae bacterium | reverse complement strand
GAATTGGGTTTTATCTTCGCCGGCATCTTCGACTTTTCACCCTTAATTTTTTGACCTATCTTCAATAGGATCAAAAAATTAAGCCGGCTAAAGCCTGATAAAAATTCGAAGCGCCATCTTTGCTAAAATCCCAACTCTTGAATCACGAGCGGTATATGCCCATAAAAGATAAAAAATAGTAGGTTTAGCATGGATTCCACAATTAATTTAAAACCAATAGTTTACAAAATTAATGATATGATTGATGCATCAATTCACACGCCTCCTCAGCTGCTTGAATTTGGGATTGCTTTCGTCAAAGGTTACTTTTTAGCACTGGATGGATTCACTTTATATCTAGGTGATAAGCTCAAGTTTTTAGTCGTAAGGGCTTGTGATATTTTAAGAAAGATTGCCAAGGAATATACCCAATCTATTGAAGCGGATCGATTTTTTCCTCAAGAGTCTGACTTAAAAGAGCTTAAGGCTATTTCAAATGAGCTTTTAAAGATTAATTTCCACCTTCCGAAAAAGGACTTTTTACACGGGTTTTTAGTGAGCATCTGTGCCTTAAAAGAGAAGGTAAAACACGGGTGTGCTTCAATAGATGAGGCTCATGCTCAGTTTGGGATCGTTTCTGCGTTTGGATTGATCGATTATTGTACCCAAGTAGGTTCAATCAATATGTTGATTCAGCATATGGGATCTTATGCCAACTCTTGGCCGGCGAAATTCGCTTTTAAGTCGGTTGAACAATCCCTTTTAGACGTGATGGATGAAGAGAAAAAAGGGGCAGCTTAAAATTTTTTCTCTTCTCACGAAGAGGTAATGATGGCCCCGCCCAGACATTCGTCATTGCGATAGAAAACGATAGACTGTCCGGGGGTAGTGGCTCTTTGAGGGGCTTTAAAGCGGACGCTCACCTCATTGCCGTTGAGCGGGGTGATCACGCAGGGTTGTTCATCTTGCCGATAACGCACTTTTGCCGTGCATTCAAAAGGGGCCTTCAGAAAAAAATCATCCCTTGTCCAGCTGACATTCGCTGCTTGAAGGTTTTCAGTATACAATAGGGGGTTGTTTTCCCCTTGCACGAGAAGAATCTCATTCGTATCCACTTTTTTGTCCGCAACATACCACGCATCGCCCGGCCCGCCGACTTTAAGGCCTTTACGCTGTCCAATGGTGTAAAAGGCGATGCCGTCATGCCGCCCTAGGATTTCACCCGTTTCAGACACAAAGTTTCCGGGGGTTCTGGGGATATAGGTCTCGATAAAATCTTTAAATTTGCGCTTCCCGATAAAGCAAATTCCGGTGCTGTCTTTTTTATCATGGGTGCTGAGGCCAATTTCTTTAGCGAGTTGCCTTGCCTCAGGCTTAGTTAAGTGTTCTAGGGGGAATAGGACTTTTTCCAGTTGTTTTTGCTTCAAAGTGTAGAGGAAGTAGGTTTGGTCTTTATTAAGGTCAGCGCATTTTGCAAGATAGGGCCCCTGCTCAGATTGGCCCACCTTTGCCCAATGGCCTGTGGCGAGATAATCAGCCCCAATCTCAAGGGCTTTTTCAAGAAAAACCTTAAACTTAATCTCTTTATTACAGAAAATATCGGGGTTGGGAGTAATCCCTAACTTGAGCCCTTCTATAAAGTCTGCAAAGACATTGTCATAATATTCATCGGCAAAATTAAAGGTGTAATAGGGAATGTCGAGATGACTACAGACAGAGATGACGTCTTGGTAGTCTTGGGCGGCAGGGCAGGAGCTATCTTTTTCATCCCAATTGCGCATGAATAAGCCAATGACTCGGTAGCCGGCCTTTTTGAGCAAATAGGCGGCAACGGAAGAGTCAACGCCTCCCGACATTCCAACAGCAACTGTAATCGTGTGATTGGGCTTTTCCATAGGGCTACGAATTGTAGCACACCTTGAGCTCAAGCTTCAAGTCTTATGCTGAAACAAACTGCATACCGAGGATGTTCTTTTAAAATATTTTTTACTATCTCCTTGCCGGATAGGTTTGTAAAATAATTGAATTCATTTAGTTGTTTTGCTAAAATATACTAATCAAAAATTAAATAAATTCTAAATTATGCATCCGGTCAGTAATCGTTCAGATATCAGAAGTTTACCTGAAAGTTCAGCAAGTGAAAGTTCTTACTTACAGAAGATTTCTCGATGTGCGAAGGGGAGCTTATCTGCTGCTTATTCATCCTTAGAAGCGGGAGTTGCCGGTATTTCCCATTTCTCATTCAATGCGCACGTCATTAATCCCATGATGGAGGGCTTGGGCTTTATTGCTCAAAAAGTAAGAAGTTTAGGGTTAAGCAGCTTATTGTTTTTAGGTGTGTATCGTTTAGATGATTTAATAATAAAGGCGGCAGATCGCAATGATCTAAATGAAGTTCAGTTTTTATTGTCCCATGGTCATGCGACTTCCGAGCCGGTTAAGACTGCACTAGTGGGGATGTGTGAAAGGATTCTGTCTGCAGATGGTTCTGAGTATCGTGATGCGAAAGCTATAGGCTATACGGACTTAGAATATGCGACTTCTAAGGGTCATTTACCGATAGTCAAAATGCTTATAGCAGTTGGGGCTGATGCGGGTCATTATGAGGATAAAACGGCTTTAGTATCGGCTTTAGTGTCGGCTTTAGACCTAGGCCATAGGGAAATAGCAGATACGCTTAGGGCAGCTGGGGCTGATGTGGGTCGTGATGGTGAATCGGCCTTAGCGTGTGCAGCTAAGAAAGGCCATCTACCGACAGTTGAAGGGCTCATAGCGGCTGGGGTTGATGTGGATCGTGATGGTGGATCGGCTTTAGCGTGTGCATCTGCGTATGGTCATCTATCGGTAGTCGAAAGGCTCATAGCGGATGGGGCTGATGTGAGTCGTGATGGTGGATCAGCCTTAAGGTATGCATCTTCTAGAGGCCATCTATTGATAGTCGAAAGGCTCATAGCGGCTGGGGCTGATGTGAATTTTGCAATCGATGGTCTCGGCTGGCCCTCCTATGGTGAAACGCCTCTAGAGAGCGCAGCTATAGAGGGTCATACAGAAATCGTAGAAAAGCTTAAAGCAGCGGGAGCCAATATAGGTCTTGAGGATGCCAGTGGCAGGACAGCATTGTTGAGGGCTGTGGAGGCAGGTCGTCTAGAAGTAGCCGAAATGCTTGTAGCAGCTGGGGCTGATGTAAATCACATAGGTAGGGATGGCGATACAGCCTTAACGATTGCATCTCGTAATGGTAATTTCGATGTAGTTAGAGCTCTTATAGAAGCAGGGGTCGATGTAAATCAGGCAAATGCGGGCGGCAACACGGCCTTAATGATTGCATCTAGTAATGGTAATTTAGAAGTAGTCAGAGAACTTATTACGGCTATAGGTCGTGATGAAGAGGGCGTCACACCCTTAATGCGTGCTTCAGAGTTGGGGCATACGGAAGTCGTTGGGGCTATTATAGCAGCTGGTGGGGCTGATGTGGATTGTGCAGATGCCTATGGAATTACGGCCTTAATGAGGGCAGCTTTAAAAGGTCCTGCGGAAATAGTGGAGATGCTTGTAGGAGCAAGAGCTGATGTGAATCGCGCAGATAATAGTGGCAGCACTGCCCTAAGGATGGCGTTGTTAAAGGGGCATACGGACATTGTAGCAATGCTTAGGAGAGCAGAAGCTGAAGAAGAGATCTCAGGTTGTGTCTGTTCTTAAAGTGATGAGGACTTCTAGCCGAAACAAGCAAAACTCTCAATAGCATGCTATAAAAAAGCTGTATGTTGAGGGTGTTTTTTAAAATATTTTTCACTATCTCCTTGTCGGATAGGTTTGTAAAACAATTGAATTTATTTAGTTGTTTTGTTAAAATATACCAATCAAAAATTAAACAAAGTCTAAATTATGCATCCGGTCAATAGTCTTTCAAATAGCAGAAATTTACCTGAAAGTTCAGCAAGTGAAAGTTCTTACTTACAGAAGATTTCTCAATGTGCGACGGGGAGCTTATCTGCTGCTTATTCATCCTTAGAATCAATGGCTACCGGTATTTCCCATTTCTCATTCAATGCGCACGTCATTAATCCCATGATGGAGGGCTTGGGCTTTATTGCTCAAAAAGTAAGAAGTTTAGGGTTAAGCAGCTTATTGTTTTTAGGTGTGTATCATTTAGATGATTTAATAATAAAAGCGGCAGATCGCAATGATCTAAATGAAGTTCAGTTTTTATTGTCCCATGGCCGTGTGACTTCCGAGCCGGTTAAGACAGCACTAGTGGAGAAGTGTGAAAGGATTCTGTCTGCAGATGGTTCTGAGTATCGTGATGCGAAAGATATAGGCTATACGGACTTAGAATATGCATCTGCTAAAGGCTGTCTACCGGTAGTCAAAATGCTTATAGCTGCCGGGGCTGATGTAGATCGCGCAGATGAGGATGGCAACACCGTTTTAATGAAGGCATCTCTTAATGGTCGTCTAGATATAGTCAAAGCGCTTGTAGCTGCAGGAGCTTGTGTAGATTGTGCAGATAAGAATGGCGTTACGGCCTTAATGAAGGCATCTCTTAACGGTTGTCTAGACGTAGTCAAAGTACTTGTAGCTGCAGATGCTGGTGTAGATTGCACAGATAAGAATGGCGAAACCGCCTTAATGAAGGCATCTTGCAATGGTTATTTAGAAGTAGTCAAAGCGCTTGTAGAAGCAGGGGCTGATGTAGATTGCACGGATAAAGATGGCAACACAGCCTTAAATAAAGCGCGGACCTATGATCATTTAGGAGTGTTCAAAGAACTTATAGTTGCAGGAGCCGATATTGGGCCTCATGCGCATGACCCGAGATTTATAAGGAAGCTTATAAGATTAGGAGCTATAGATTGGGCAAGTACCGCCATTGAAAGATGTTTAATAAGGGCAGCTCATGAAAATAACATAGACATCGTAAGAAATCTTATAGGAGCAGGATTGTCTTTTGCTCGGGAAGACTCTAGACAGGCATTGATGGGTGATAGAGCCTTAATAAGAGCATCCGGGAATGGTCATTTAGAAGTAGTCGAAGAGCTTTTAGGTGCAGGTGCTGATGTTGGGTACGCAGATGAGATAGGCAGCACTGCCTTACAGGTGGCGATCTTAATAAGGCGTGCAGACATTATAGAATTGCTTAGGAGAGCAGGAGCTGAAAGGTAGGGCTCATCCTGAAGGTTTGCGTCTGTTTGATCGATTTATCTCACCTCTGCCTATTGTCAATAGCGCGCCCTTTCAGGTAGAAGGGCCTTCGGCCCGATCGACCAGCGCTATAGCCGGCTTCTAAAAATTCCAACTCTTGAATCATTGCCGGCATATCTCATTCCTTGCTTCACAAGTAATAACTGTTAAATTAAACTTCTTCATTTCTTAACAAAATGCTTATTTTAAAAGGGGGCCTTATATGGCATCGTCTTTTCGCGTCGAAGGTAAAAGTTCAAGTCCAACAGCCACAGAAAATATTCTTCCGGCTCGACATCCTAGTCTAGTTCATCATATTCCGGATCTGGATGCTGCTCGTGCTTCTTCTATGCGTCGAAGGGTTGAAAGGTGTTGGGGACCTGAAGATGTGAGCGATACTGATGCGGGCCCGGATCCGGCTTATGTAAAAGCTGCGGCGGTTTCTAATCCAGATTCAACTGTAAGCCGCGCGTCAAAGTATACTCAGAAAAGATTTAAACTCACCAAGGAGTCCAATGGCTCAAGTTATTTGCGTTATTGTCTTGAACATAGACAGCAGATTCTAGCTTTAAAAAAAGCTACTGTAAGCCGCGCGCCAAAGCATACTCAGGAAAGATTTGAACTCGCCAAGGAGTCCAATGGCTCAAGTTATTTGCGTTATTGTGTTGAAAATAAACAGCAGATTTTAGCTTTTAAAAAAGCTGCTGAACCAGAAGAAAAAAAGAGAGAGTTCTTAATAGCTGCTGAGAGAGGTCATCTACCGGTAGTCAAAAAACTCATAGCTGAAAAGATTGATCTAGAGCACTCAGGAGAAGGGGGCTTCACAGCCTTAATAATGGCATCGGAGAGAGGTCATCTACCGGTAGTTGAGCTGCTTATAAACAAGGGCGCTAACAACATTCAGGAAGCCTTAAAGGTTAGCACGTGAACGCCATCAGACGGAAGTGGCGATTAGACTTAATGAGGTGCTATCAAAGGCCTCTTGTTTGCCATCTATTGGGAGGTTGTTTCATTGGTCCCGACCCATTGGATACAAAAAGCTTAATTGAACGGCAAGGGCCCAAGCTGCAATCTTCCCGCTTCAATGAGAGCTTGTCTCTGAAGGAATGAGCCTGCAGCTCGGTCTCTGTTCAAGATGTTTGTGGATTATATCGATATAAGCGCCTTATTATTAGGTGATTAAAAACGGTTCTTGATTTTGATCAATTAATTGAGTAAAATTGCTCAATGTAATGAGTAAAAAAAAGAAAGCGTTATGATCCACAGAAAAATTTATGACGAAATCGTTTCAAGGCTTAAAGAACCCAGGCAATTTATTCAAGTTCTTCTGGGGCCTAGGCAGGTAGGAAAAACGACGATGTCTCTGCAAATACAAGAGCATCTTCAAATACCCATTCATTATAATTCTGCTGATATCGCTACTTTAGAAGACCTCTCTTGGATAGAAACACAATGGCAAATCGCCAGAGATTTAGTGAAAAACAAGGGGTCTGCTCTTCTTATAGTCGATGAAATACAAAAAATCCCCCGTTGGTCATCATTGATTAAAAAGCTGTGGGATGAAGATAGTAAGACCAAATTAAATCTAAAAGTCATTATTCTTGGTTCTTCTCCATGGTTAATGCAAAAAGGATTGTCAGAAAGTTTAGCCGGTCGATTTGAAATTCTTCCGGTCACCCATTGGTCTTTTCAGGAAATGCAAGCTGCTTTTTCTTGGGATATAGACACATTTATTTTTTATGGGGGTTATCCGGGGCCTGCCTCATTGATTCAAAACAATCAATATTCACGTTGGGAAAATTACATTAATGATTCTCTTATTGAAACAACGATTTCTAGAGACATTCTTCTTATGACCCAAGTAAATAAACCTATTTTACTTCGAAGACTTTTTCAACTTGGATGCATTTATTCTTCTCAAATCCTATCCTTTCAAAAAATGCTCGGTCAATTAGATGATGCCGGAAATACGACAACATTAGCTCATTATTTAGAACTCTTATCCGGAGCAGGGCTATTAACCGGAATTTCAAAATTTACTAGTCAAAAAGTTAGAAGTAAGGGATCAAGTCCCAAACTACAAGTGTTGAATACGGCTTTGATGAGTGCACAGTCAGGAAAAACACTAAAAGAAGCAAAAGAGGATAAGGAATATTGGGGGCGATTGGTTGAGTCTGCAGTTGGAGCTTACTTACTCAATCAGATAAGAGGAACTCAAATAGAGTTGTTTTATTGGCGAGAAAAAAATCAGGAAGTAGATTTTATTCTTAAAAAAGGAAAAAAAATAATCGCTTTAGAAGTCAAAAGCTCTTTAAAAAAAGAAGCCCTATCAGGAATGAATACTTTCATAGGGATGTATGAGCCATTTAAAGCCCTGGTTATTGGAAATCATGGGATTCCCATCCAAGATTTCTTGTGCACTCCTATCGATTCGTTATTTTAGATCCGGCGCAACTTTCGGTTATACCTTATTCCCTGCTTCACAATTAATAACTGTTAAATTAAACTTCTTCATTTCTTAACAAAATGCTTATTTTAGAAGGAGGCCTTATATGGCATCGTTTTTTCGCGTCGAAGGTAAAAGTTCAACTCCAATACCTACAGAAACTATTCCTTTAGCTCAACATCCTAGTCTAGTTCATCATATTCCGGATCTGGATGCTGCTCGTGCCCCTTCTATGCGTCGAAGGGTTGAAAGGTGTTGGGGACCTGAAGATGTGAGCGATACTGATTTTTTGCGTTATTGTATTGAAAATAAGCAGAGGATTTTAGATTTAAAAAAAACCACTGAATCAGAAGAAAACAAGAGAGATTTCTTAATAGCAGCTGAGGAGGGTAAGACTTCGGTTATAAAACAAATGATCGACAGTGGAGCAGTTGATGTTAATGATGCAGATAAGGACGGGAACACGGCCTTAATCAAAGCAGCAGCGAATGGTCATCAAGAAATTGTAGGGATGTTTCTAGACAAAGGGGCTGACATAGAACACCCAAATGCGAAAGGCGATACGGCTTTAATGTGTGCAGCTAAGGAAGGCCAATTACCGGTAGTTGACATGCTATTAAGTGCTGACGCTCAGAGTGATCATCCAAATGCTCGCGGTTGGACCCCTTTAATGGGGGCAATTATAGGGGGGCATCTAAACGTCATCGAAAGACTCATAGATAAGGGGGCTGATGTAAATCGTTTAACTAAGGATGAATATAGTACACCCTTGACAATAGCATGTGATTCACGTCATTCAAATCGTCTAACGCTACTCAGAATGCTTTTAGATAAAGGCGCTGATGTGAATGGCGAGGTCTACCGTTTAGCGGGGGCAACATCGGTCTTAACAGCGCCATCTGGGAATGGTGATCTTGAGGTAGTTGAAATGTTCTTAGATGCAGGTGCTAATCCGAATGGCCGCGAATCGAGTGGTTATATTCCCCCCTTAATAGCCGCAGCTGGGAATGGTCGTCTAGACGTAGTTGAAAAGCTTCTAGCTAAAGGCGCTGATGTGAATATCAAGGGGAGGGGTATGTTGGGATGGACGGCCTTAATATATGCGGCCGATGGAAGTCATCTACCGGTGATGGAAATGCTCATAGATAAAGGCGCTGATATGGATGAAGAGGATCATCGGAAAAGGACTGTACTAATGAATGCGGCTGAAAACGGTCATCTAGCTATGATTGAAATGCTCGTAGCTAAAGGCGTTGATGTGAATCATAAGAACAGGATTTCGAAAGAAACGGCCTTAATGTATGCATCTGAGAGAGGTCATCTACCGGTAGTTGAAGTGCTTCTGGCTGCGGGCGCTAAGGACATTCGGGAAGCCTTAGAGGCTGCACGTGAATACCATCAGACGGAAGTGGCGCTTAGGCTTGAGGAGGCGCTATCAAGGGCTTCTTGTTTGTCATCTATTGGGAGGTTGTTGTGTTGTTCCTAGCCCATTGAATAAAAAAAGCTTGATTGAATGAATTATTCCCTACTAAAGTGAGGTTTTAATTCAAAATAATAGAGCAAGTGACAATGGCAAAAAATACACCTGAGGAAGTGAAGCGGCTGAATGCAAATAGGGGAGATCAGGTTCCTATTTGGCACAAGTGGGGTCCTTATGTATCTGAGAGGTCTTGGGGGACTGTGCGCGAAGATTATAGCCAAGATGGAAATGCTTGGAAGTATTTTCCTCATGATATAGCGCGCTCTAAGGCCTATCGTTGGGGTGAGGATGGAATTGCCGGGATTTGCGATCGCTATCAGGTCGTTGCCCTATCGTTTGCTTTTTGGAATCACAAGGATCCCATTCTCAAGGAAAGGCTGTTCGGCCTTACTTCGCAGGAGGGCAATCACGGAGAAGATGTTAAAGAGTATTATTTTTATCTCGATAACACTCCGACACATTCTTATATGCGTTATCTATACAAGTATCCCCAAAATCCCTTTCCCTATGATCGGCTCATAAAAGAAAATGCGTCTCGAAATTCCAATGATCCTGAATTTGAGGTTTGCGAAACGGGGGTTTTTAATGACGGCAAATATTTTGATATCACCATTGAGTATGCCAAAATCGATCCGGATGATTTAGTGATTAAAGTGGCAATTGAAAATCATAGTGAAGATGCCGCTGTTATTGATTTGCTTCCACAGATCGTATTTCGCAATGTCTGGTCTTATGGCATTGGGACTCACGAATATAAGATGAGCGCTGATGAATCCGATCCCGATTGCAAGTGCATCGTATTAGATGATACCGAAGCGGAATCGGTCCAATTTATTACGTTTGATTATTCTTTAGGAAAGCACTATTTTTATGGGCCCGATGGTGGCGAGTCTTTATTTACCGAAAATGAAACGAACCGTGAAAAGCTGTATGGAAAAAAATCACCGACTCATTTTGTTAAGGATGCTTTTCATCGGTATATCATCAATCAAGAAAAGTGTGTGAATGAAAAAAAAGAGGGGACAAAAGCGGCGCTTCATTATGCAAATATTGACATCGAGGGAAAGGGTAAAAAAGAGTTTTTCTTCCGTTTTTCCAATCAACCCCAAGACCGGCCATTAGAAGAAGCGCAAATGTGGATCGATCGGCGCAAAAAAGAGGCTGACGCGTATTACGATTATATTGCAAAAGAGCATCATACCGAGGAAGAAAAACGCATTTTTAGAGAGGCTCTGAGCTCACTTTTATGGTCTAAGCAAATTTATCTCTTTGATGTGCAGAGATGGCTTATGGGCGATGATCCAATGAACCCTCCTCCTCCCGGACGAAAGCTGCTTCGCAATGTACACTGGAGGCATCTTGTTTCCAAACGGGTGATGCTCATGCCGGATAAATGGGAATACCCTTGGTTTGCGGCGTGGGATCTCGCTTTTCATTGTCTTTCTTGCGCTCTTGTTGACCTGGATTTTGCAAAAGAACAGCTGTGGCTTTTGCTCTTTGATCAATTTCAGCATCCTAATGGGCAAATTCCGGCTTATGAATGGGAATTTTCCGATTTAAACCCACCTGTTCAAGCTTGGTCGGCATGGAATCTTTATCAGATGGAGTATGAAAAAACGGGTAAAAAAGACATCTCATTTTTAAAAAAATGTTTTCACAAAATGATGATTAATTTCGTCTGGTGGGTAAACAAAATTGACTCGGCCGGTAATAACATTTTCGAGGGGGGCTTTTTAGGTCTCGATAACATTACGGTCTTTGATCGCAGTAAGGGCATACCGGGCGGGGGTAAACTCGAGCAGTCAGACGGAACGGGATGGATGGGTTTTTTCTGTCTTAAGCTCATGCGCATTGCCATTGAACTTTCTAAACATGACTCCGATTATGAATCCCTTGCTGTCAAGTTCTTTGAACACTTTATCTATATCGCTGCCGCCCTTCACAAGTCGGGAATAAGAGATGTGCAAATCTGGGATGATCTCGATGGCTTTTTCTATGATGTGATTTGTAGGCCTGATGGAACGCATCAAAAAATTGGGGTCCGCTCTCTTGTAGGGATTATTCCCATTTTTGCCGTAGATTGGATTGATCAACAAGAACTCGATGATCTCAAGGAATTTTCCGTGAGTATCAATTGGTTTTTAACCAATCGAAAGGATATCACAAAGTATTGCATTACCTCTTTTGATCAGGATGGAAAAAAGGGCTTTTTAATGTCCTTAATGAATGTCAGTCAAATGAAGCGGGTGCTTAAAAGAGCTTGGGATCCCGATGAATTTCGCTCAGAGTATGGTTTGAGATCCCTGTCTAAATATCATGATCAAAACCCGATTAGGCTCTTTGATCAAGTGCTTCAATATGAGCCGGGGGAGAGTAGAGCGCGTGTTAAAGGGGGGAATTCAAATTGGAGAGGGCCCGTCTGGTTTCCAACGACCTATCTCTTTATTGAAACGCTCGATCGATTGTATGAGCTCTTAGGCGAAGATTTTAAAGTAGAAACTCCGGGAGGAGAACCCGTTGATTTAAAGCAGATGGTTGACTATTTCAGTCGTGCATTGCTTAAGTTATTTCAAAAGAGGGAAGATGGGACACGCCCGATTCACGGCGATAACCCCATCTTCAAAAAGGATCCTTCTTTTAGCGATCAGATCCTATTTTATGAGCATTTCAACGGAGAAACCGGTCAGGGACTCGGTTCCTCTCATCAAGCGGGATGGACGGCCTTAATTGCCAATATCATTCACAAGTGGATTTGAACCGTCTAGTTCAGATTGAGAGATGTTTTCTTGTGTTTGACTAGTGGATATCCCAAGTGCTTCTTCTATTTTGGCGTGGTAACCCGGATATTTATGGAGGTGATCGTGGTCCCCATTTTCAATGATCATTAGATCGGTTTGTTGGTTTGTCTCATCGGTGATTTTTTTTAATCGAAGGCTGGCATCATGAGGAATAATCGAATCCGATGTTCCATGGATGATGTAAATAGGGCAAGGGACATCTTTAATCCACTCGTTCGTTGTGAATGGATATTTCATAACCAGTTTAATGAGTAGTGGTGGAATAAAATAGAGCGTTTTACAGCCGATATCAAAGATATTGTAAAAAGGCGCTTCGATAATCAGTGCTCGAGGGTTGTTTTGGGATGCAACATACGTTGCAAAGCAGGTTCCAAGAGATTTTCCAAAGACCGTAATGGACTCTTCCTTATAGTAATCAAGCAGATATTGATAAGCGACATTACAATCCGTCAGCATCGCCTCTTCAGACTGCTTTCCGCTACTTTTTCCGGCTCCGCGATAATCCATCATAAAAAAATCAAAGCCAAGGTTTGTATAGTTTTCGATCACCGGTCCCCATTTGGGGTGATCCATGTGGCTAGCTTTTCCATGGCAATAAAAGATGACGCCTTTCGGAGTTTCTCGGGTTGTTTCAAATAAAATCGCATTGATTTTTCCCTCATTGGGCGTATCGAGCATAATTTCTTTGTGGGGCATCTCCCATCGGAATTGATGGTCTAAGGGAAGCGTTGAGAAGCCAAAAATGCGCCTCTCTTGTGTGAAATAAAGATTTCCTGCAATTGTTACGGTTGCAGCGACAATAGCGATAATAATGAAACCGAAAAACTTTTTCATGCAAATTCCATGGGTAAAAACAACGATAATACTTGAAATCCCCTTTTTTGGGTATACCGGGAATGAGTGCTAAAAAAGAAGTGTTTAACAAAATCTTTAAGTTTGGTATCAACTTTTCTGTTTAAATTTTGGAAGGATGCGTATGACAATGAGAATAGTTGGTCGAAGTCTTCGGTGTATTTGTCGGGAATCCGGAAATCTTCCGCCAAAGAAGAGCGTTATTTCATTATGGTTGTTGCAAAATCGGATGAACTTTTGTTCAGCACCTGCGTCTCTTGCTCATCTAGGGATTAGACAACTCTCCCCCTCTTTAATCAGTAGAAGTCAATGGGAAGGACAAGTATTATGGGCGGCTCAAAATGGGCATGAAAAAGAAATGGATGGCTATCTTGCGCAAAAAAGAAGACAAGTGACGGGTATTGAATACTCATCCGTCCTAGATCAGGCGCTTGAGGAAGCCGTTATTCATAGACATCCCGAATGCGTTTCAGCTCTGATCAGAGCCCAAAAGCGGGAGTTAGATTGCCCTAATTTAACGCATGCCGGCATCCATCAAGCGTTTAAGCGCGCAATTATTTTAGGAGAGATTGAAAGTCTCGATGTCATCATAAATGGTGATTTTAAGCTCACACGGCTTGAGTTGGAAAAAGGGGTGCTTTTAGCCGCGAGGGAGGGACAAACGGGATGTTTAAAAGTTCTCCTAGAAAAGTTTGGAAAGCAACATACCTTTGGGTTGACAGCCCTTAGAAAGGCCGCATTGTATGCCTGCGAGGAGGGGCATCTCGAATGCTTGCAATATATGAGAAGCTATAATGAGAAGATCGATGGAAGGGCTGTTAATGATAGGGAGTGTTTCAATGCCGCAATCAAAAACAATCAGATTGAGTGTGTTCGTTGGTTGATTGAAGTTGCACATGATAAAATCCCTCTAAGCGAACTTTTCGATATGATTTATGATTTATCACATCAAGGCTATCATGAGAATTTAAAGGCTATTTTGTTTCGTTATAAGGACCGAGTGGGTGCTCAAGTTTTAGGGAAGGGGCTCATCGCAGCTTCTCGAATGAATCAATTGGAATGTTTTAAGCTCTTTCTTTTGCCCGAATTTTTCGAAAAACTGGAAATTCACCCTATTGAGGAAGCGTTTTTCTTGGCCGTGAAATATTCGCATCCAATAATTGTGCAGTCTCTACTATCAAATCAATATGTTCGCGAGCGCCTTTCCAATGCAATATATATCAAGGCGTTATCATTTGCCTCAGAAGATTGGAATACCTGTTGTTTTACGCTGCTCATCAAAAACATCTTTGCAAATAGAGATCAAGCACTACTGCAAGAAATTTTCTTAGGAAAAAACACTCGGTTGGCTGAAAATGTTAAAAAATTTGCATCGAAGATAGGAATCAATTGTGTAACTCACCTTACGTAAAAATGAGGATTCAGAGAGCGAGCGAGGCAAAGCCGGATCAAAACGAAGTGGTCCGAATGAGGAGGGCATAGCCAAAGTGCTATGTCCGACGAGGGAGTATGGATATGGCAAAGCCGCAGCCGCTCTATAATCCTTCATTTTTGCGTAAGGTGAGTGTGTAAGTTAAAAAACGAAATAACCCAGTTGTCGCATGAGATTGTATTCGCCAATCATTTCTTCAATTTGGACGATTTTTCCATTTTCAATTCTAAAAAATGAGACGGAGCGAATGGTAATATAACGGTTTGTGGGAGCAATTCCGATGAAGCTTCCATTTTGAATGCCTGTCAAGGAAACTTGGGCGACGACTTTATTATCTCCCATCACCAGCTGCTCAATTTTAATAGAGATATTACTCAATGAACGGTGGAGTGCACTCATTCTTACTTTAAGATTGGGGCTTCCAATTTCATATTGTGTCAGTGCAGCATGGTGCATTTCCGAAATATTACTGACTTTGCAATTTTCCGTTATCGTTGTCATTAAGTCGGTTAGATTATTCGTTTCAAATGCATGATAAAAATTTTGAACAATTTTATCATTGGATAGCGCCTGCTCTGCCGCTTCTTTCGATCCCAGAGAAAAAATTGCACCAACAGGATCCGAGTAGAGCGGAGATGCCATGGCATAGACAATTGAAAATAAAAGGATAAAAGTCTTCATAATCTACCTCATACCGGGATCTTTCTATAAATTCGCCGTAAATGGAATTTCAAAAGAAATCTAATCAAGTCCCTTAATAAGCAGAGATAGTTTTTATGCACATATTTTTGCAATTTTTTTCTATGAGAATATTACGGTCACGCTGCGAATGGGGGGTGAGGGCTCTTGATAGCTATAGGATTGACGCGATGTGCGAGTTTTCCTGACGGAAAACTGCACATGATTAATGGCGGATAAGCTGCTCAAATTGCAAAGGCCCATTCTTTATGCTCAAGTTGAGTTTAATACTGGCCGTATGCGCCAGTATTTTTCTCCAAA
>JAIPIG010000036.1 GCA_021734805.1 Simkaniaceae bacterium | reverse complement strand
AGATAATAATGATCTAAAAGTTTTGTCTGGTGGCAATAGAGAAGGGGAAATACCTGATCCCATCCCGAACTCAGAAGTCAAGCCCTTCATCGCCGATGGTACTATACACAAGAGTATGGAAGAGTAGGTCGCTGCCAGACTTTTTTTATTTGAAGCCGAACTAGCTTACGTTAGTTCGGCTTTTTTTTTGCTTGAATTGAACAGAGGCTAGCCCTCCTCCCCAACTTTATGAGAAATGCGGGCTAGTACACCCGATGGCGTACTAGTGTGTTTCTTTGGCAAGTTCAGCGTAGACTTTTCCCATAAAGAGACCGCCGATAAGTTGTCTTATAATGACAGCTGAAGCGCCTTTATAAAACCCTTTGATCCCTTCTTCTTTGAGAATCAATTGAGCTGTTTGGGCAGTAGATTGATTAGAATGCATTTGAAGCATTGTGATGCGTATAGCATTAAGGGGAGTCACGGCCATTTGAGCCGTCACTGAAATAGTTGATGCAATCACCATATTTTTCCAAAGAGGATTTTTAGGATCGATACAAAGTGAACCTGCAAGCATTGTCGGTGCAACCATTAAAAAGATGCGGGAAAATTGAAGTCGGACTCCTTTATAACCCTCATTTCTGGCTTCTATAAAAGCTTCTTTGATCATTTCTAATTGTGGTTTTGATGCGTCCTGTGCTTTTAAACTCAGAAGTGTAAAGAAATTTTCGCAAGGTAAATAGGCTGTTTCAACAAGGGATGATAATGTCCCTAAAACAATGCCTTGGGTTGTTTTGCGCAATAAATGATCTTCGGGTGCAGCGATTTCTTTTTTAGGAATGACATATTCTGCCACTTGGGTTGCAATGGGTTTACATGCAAACATGAGTAGAGGCATAACCATTGCAGCTTTCATCATTTCGTAGCCAAAGACAATGGGCATTTTATTATACGTGTTGCGATCGATTAAAATTTGACGATAGCTTTCGCTAGATGCCATTTTACGCTCATACAGCACTTTTAGAGGGTTTGAAATGGTAGGTCGAAGGGCTGATGAGAGAATCGTTGAGAAAAGCCCTTTAAGTTTATTGAGCGGGGTTGAGGCGTTAAAGACTTGGGATGCCCCAATGATTGCGGGTTCGGAAAACTCCAGGGTCCCCATCGAGGGGTCGCTTTCCTTTTCAGATAGGCGCACTACGGGCGTTGGAGTTAGGCGGATATGAGGCTGTAGGTCTGCATAGTCAATATGCAGCTCACTGTGACACGTTGAATGATGAGTGACAAATCGACTCATGCTATCGATCACTGTTTCAGAAAGTGATCTTGCCATGCCTTCTATGTTAGGTAATAGAGCTTTAATCAAGGCTGTGCAGACTTCAGATGGGCGCATTCTCGGAAGCCTAAGCGAAGGTGCCCTGAATGGGACTTGAAACGCTATATTATTAATTGAGTTTGTCATAATTAGTTTTTGTTATTATATTTAAAATATTATTATACCATAGTTTAAATTTATTTTACACATTAAATTAACTAAAAATAACTTCTTTAAGTCGTTGAAAATGAGTGATATATATAAAAATTCGAATTTTATATAGTTAGTTCTTGGGATAATAATTAATATTTTGTTAAGATTTCCCTCGTTCAATTAAAAATTTTATTAGGGGTGCTATGACTAGTTTGAATCCAAACTTAGGAACGGCTTTTTCAACTTCTCAAGCCTTTTTTGGGATGGGTAGTTCGCTTGTCGTTTATAAGGATGAAACAATTGCTGTTGTAAGTTCCGTTTTTGCCTCATCTATTGCATATATTCGAGCTCTTTATGCCATTGAGCAGCGTTTTCACATTGGAGAATCCCTTTTAAAACTTTGTAGAAATCCAAACTATTCGGGCACGATTGGGGTTTTAGGGGTGACGTTATTGAGCGCATATGCAGTGGCGCCGGCTTATCTTATCTATCTCATCGCCAAAAAGACCTTATCTTTACTCAACCAACATTTTAAATCAGAGCAAACGGTTCCCGAAGGAAGAGTAGAGGTTGATTTTGTTCGTGACGCCCAACCGGCTGAAAATGCTTCAGTGGCTAGAAATGATCTTCGAAATGATGAAGTGTACGATGATGATACGGAGGGTTTTGATGCCGACTCGGCTGAGCTAGTTCCTAGAACTTTTGAGGAATTGATTCAATTCAGAACAAGTCATTTATCTTCTCAAAAAATTAGAGCGGTGAGCGATTTAATGAGAGCCATTTCAACAATGACTTTTTTGTCGTTGTCATCAACTGCAGGACGTCTAGATGTGTTAGATGCATTATGGGGGGCCATATCGGCATATCATATTGCACAAAATAGGTGGTTGGAAATTGAGAAAAAATTTGAATGCATTCCCTTTTATTGTGATGGGATGCGTATCAATGCATACGTGATTCGAATGAAAGTTCTCGTTTCCTCAGGGGAACTAGATCAGGTAATGAGTGATTTTCGAGAAAAAATCGAAAGTAAAATATTTGATCAATTCTTAGATAGGCATATTTTATTTCAAAATGAGTCTGTAAAGTCCGGAACAACTTGGCTCGGAGACAAAGCAGTCGAAGGTGTATTGCAGATTGATCCGTCACGTTGTTCTTTGATGCGCTTTCCCGCAAGAGAAGTTGAAATCACGGCAGATATGATCAGTGATACCGGAAGGAGTTTTCCTTTAAAGATTGTATTTAACTCGATTCCATCACGTTTGGTTTAGAAGATATCCTAAAATTTTAATTGTGACGGAGCACTAGATTTAAACACAAAAATTTAGTTATAAGGAGTTTCTTATATTGATTTTATAAAAACTTATTTTTTTGTTTGATGTTAAAGCTTGGAATTCAGTTTTTTTTGATCGGGATTTGTTTGTTTTCTTCTTTGAGAGCAAATAATGGGGGGGTGATTTCCGTTTCAGATAAGGATCTTCCCAAAATGCCAAACGCACCGGGGCAAGAATATCCCGTTCAACCTAAACCGACAGATCAAAAAAAAACAAAGAAGCAAAAAAAATCCAAGCAAGATCAGCCTATTCGAGATCAAGGTCTTCCTCAAAAGTCGAGAAGCTTAAATCAAATTGATACATTAGCTCCACAAGGAAAGGAAGCAATCGACACCGATCCCAATGAAGAGAGACGGGTTGGTTCGGGAACAAATCTCAATAAACATCCGGCTGATGTCGATGATGTGGAATATGACCGGGGCCATGGAAATGTCGATTACGATCAAGATATCAATCAAGATGTCAATATTCAAGAAAGAGGAGAAATGGCACCTGCTCTTGGTGGGGCGGGGAGTGATTTAAATCAGCCTCAATCTATAGAGCAGCAAAATGGTCAATCGGGCATAGGGCAGGGCGTCTTTTCAGAACCTACTGACGATATCAATCAGGAAGTAGAGATTCGTGAGCGAGGAGAAAGTGCCCCGTCTCTTGGGGGTGCCGGTGTGGATCTCAATCAAGAGGTGGAACCTCTAAAAGACAATCAAAAGCCTTCGGGCCCCCGTGTGCTCGATCTCAATACACTGAATCCCGATGAAGCAACGGAGAGCTACCCTAAAGAAACAGCTCCACAACCCAAATTGCGCTCTCGTAAGCAAAGTCAGGGAAGCCTACCGGCGCAAGAGGTCGAACGGCAAAAATCTTGGGTCAATGCTTATCCCACCGGTGTGATTATTCCCAAAACGAAAGGCCTTGTCCTTTTCTCCGATGTCAAGGATATGAATTTAGTCAATACGTCGAATTTAGCCGGATTTCATGTGGTGAACTTAAAAGTTCCCGGGAAAGTATCGAAGCTCGATGCACTCATCACGCCCATTTATTTAAATAAACCTCTGACAAAAAAGGTCCTGGAGAAGCTGATCGAGACCATTGAGAATTATTTTGTTCAAAATGATCGCCCCATTACGAAAGTAGTTGTTCCAAGGCAAGCGATTAATCAGGGAGTGCTTTCATTACTCGTCGTTCAGGGCAAGTTAGGTAAAGTCACTTCAAGGGGAAATGTTTGGCTCTCCAATGAGCGCTTACAAGAATATGTGCAATTACAGCCGAATGAGGTCATTGATGAGAGACTCGTTAGACAGAGTATCGATTTTGTCAATCGCAATCCTTTTCGAACCGTAGAAGCTGTCTATAGTGAGGGGTTGAACTACCAAACAACGGATCTCGAGCTCATCGTGCGCGAAAAAATGCCTTTTAGACCCTATGTCGGTGTGGACAATATGGGCCTGCAGTTGATTGAGAGAACCCGCATCTTTGCCGGATTTAACTATGGGAATTTATTTGGCGCCGATCAAATCATCTCATTTCAATTCACAACATCAAAAGATACCACGGCGTACCGCTCATTTACCGGATCATATATTATCCCGCTGCCATGGCAGAACATCTTAGAGTTTTATGGGGGATATTCAACCGTGCGTGTTCCGATGCCGGTTCCTTTTGCACAAAGTCAGGGGCGCTCTTCGCAAGTTTCGGGGCGCTATACGATTCCTCTTCCCATGTATAACCGTTATATCTCTCACGAGTACCGTCTCGGTTTTGATTTTAAACGGACGAATAACACACTTGAATTTGTCGAAGATTATCCCCAGTTTGGACAGACGGTGAATTTAAGTCAGATTGTGATGGGCTATAAAGCCGAGTGGAAAGGAGTCCATTGGCTCACCTCATTTGAATTGAATGGATACTGGTCGCCCGGGCAGATTTTTAATGATCAGTCAAATGCCGATTATGAGACGTTGAGATATGGCGCTAAAAACAAATGGGTCTATGGAAGAGGCGAATGGCTTCAGAAATTTTTATTTGGCCGCAATGGAGAAGTTTCTTTTAAGGTCGCAGGGCAACTCTCTTCGATGACACTCTTGCCTTCCGAAGAATTTGGGATTGGGGGGATGGAAACGGTGAGGGGGTATGAAGAGAGGCAGCTCAACGGAGATCAGGCTTTTCTCGCATCAGTCGAAATTAAATTACCTGCAATGAATGGGATCATAAAGCCAAGAGCTTCAAAAGAAGGCGTACTTGTAGAAGATTTATGGCAGCTGGTTTTGTTTTGTGATTATGGACGCACTTGGGTAAAAAATGACATGTTTGACTATGAGGGAATTAACAGTCTCGTGATGGCTCCCAAAACGCAGTTTTTATTTGGTGCGGGTCCGGGGCTTCGCTATCAAATCGGGGCTTATCTTTTCTTAAGAGCTGATGTTGGAATTAAGATCAAACGCGATCCGAGCCTTTATGGCGGTGGACCTGCGATGGTACATTTTATGGCAATGGCGAGTTTTTAAAATGAAAAAGCAGTTGAGTTTGCTCATTTTAAGTTGCAGTGCTCTCTGGGGGAATCCCTCAATACCCCAAGTGATGCACGGCCATGCCGTTTTTAAAAATAATGGAGCTGAGCTCATTGTCAATGCCGATCACAATAGCATTATTCATTGGGAAAATTTTTCTATTGGGCCCGGAGAAACGGCGCGATTCTGTTTGCCCGATCACCATTCATCTCTTTTAAATCGGGTGGTGGGCCATCACAAAAGCGTAATTGACGGCGTTTTGCAATCAAACGGGAATGTATTCCTCATCAATCCTCAAGGGATTGTTATTTCCAAAAGCGGGGTGATTGATGTAGGAGGTTTTTTCGCCTCCACCCTCGATATGCCCAATCAAATGTTTTTAGAGGGAAAACAGATGCTGCTCAGTGGCGAGTCAAAAGCGGCGATCATCAATCAGGGCCAAGTTAAAGCTAGAAATAAAGATATTACATTCGTTGCCATGCAAATTGATAATCAAGGATCTCTGTCGGCTCCTAAAGGGAGCGTGAATTGCGGAGCCGGCATGGAAGTTTATTTTCAACCCGATGCATCTCAACGCATCTATGTGAAAAAAAAGATCCATGTGGAAGAGGATGAAAAACTCGATTGCGGCTTTAGCCATGCGGGAGTTGTTGAAGCAGTTCAGCATCAAGTGAGTGTAGATGGCAATGTCTATGCACTTGCGATGAATTTATCCGGGAATACGGAAGTCATATCGATTGATGAGCTGGATAGCATGATTTTTTGTGATGCGGGTGACGGCCGCATTGTCATTGAAGGGAATATGAAGGCCCATCATAGGGATGGAAAGGGAGGAGAAATCCATCTTTTCGGCAATAAAATGGAAGCGCATCATGCGACCATTGACGTATCCGGTGAAAAGGGCGATGGCCTGATTCAAATGGGGCGAGACTATGAGAATCGCTTTGATGTCCAAAAAGCGCGTGCGATATGGCTTGATCGAGACTCCCATCTGATAGCCGATGCAAAGAGCAATGGCAATGGGGGGTCCATTTATTTATGGGGGAATGAATATTGCGTCAATGACGCGCGTGTTTCAGCCCGTGGAGGAAGCGACGGTGGGGATGGCGGTTTTTACGAGATTTCATCTTTTTCTCATCCCATTCCAAGGGGAAAAACAGATTTAAGCGCTCCTAATGGAGTTGCCGGCACCGTTTGCATTGATCCCAGCAATGTGACAATTACAAATACGGGGAATATCGTCCCAACACGATCGACACCGGATGGCACTGAATTTGTATTTAACTCAGCAAGTGTTGAACTTGACCCCGATCAAATCCAAAGTTTACTTGACTCGGCCAATGTGATCATCGATACGTCTATTACGAATACCCCCTATGGAGAGCAAGGCAATATTACATTAGGCATTGATTATATTTATATCGGATCGAATACGTTAACCATGCGAGCCGATAATAATATCCATATTGCCAGTCCGATTCGAACACAAGCCGATATCGTAATGGAGGCTCAAAATAATATTACAATGGATTTGACCATTCCAACATTTAATTATGTGATTTCAGATGAAGGGGATATCTCTTTGACGGCGAATAACACGTTATTGATTGATGCGGCCACTTCAAGTGGAGGATATGAGCAATTCGGATTATTTGCGACGCTCGGAAATATCAATATTGCAACAGATGATTTAATGCTGACAACTCCCAATAATCAGGATGTTCAGATCAGTGCTAAGGGCGATATCAATATCAACCCCATTACAGATAACGGGTATATACATATTGCATCGGGTATTACGTTGAGTGCAGCGCCCGGGGAGACCGGAGAAGCCTATGTTATCACCTCCGATGGAGATATTAACATCGGAAATCAAAAAGCATTTCAAGCCGTTGAGCTGAATCCGCTTGAAGCCGATGCGTATATCTCTAATGAATCAACCGGGGGGCATGTTAATATCACATCTGAATCCATTGTCCTTAATGGAGGAGCTTCATCACAGGCGGCTAGATCTTGGATAGCAACAATCGATGGTCAAATGATCCTAACGGGTAATTTAGAAATGTATGGGGGCTCGGGAGATCAGGATGTCTCCGTTTTTATTGAACCGTTGAATGCAGGTCTTCTGATTATTCAGGGGACATCACATATCCTACAAGGAGGGACAAGTACGGATGTCGGATATGCCACTCTTGGCAATAAGGGATTAATTCAAATCGTTGGATCCATTAGCCTTACCGGAGGGGCTAGTGGGGGGGATAATTCCGTAGTGATCGCAACAAGTCAAAATCCCGGTGCGATTAATTTTTCCAATGGCGCGGTGACTCTGCAGGGAGGGGGTAGCGTAACGAGTACTTCCGGTGCCTATATTGTCACAGATAGTGATGATTCACCGATTACGTTTGATGCAAATACAAGTGCATTGAATATAACGGCGGGCTCAAGTGGATCTAATAACGCAAAGGCCTATATTCAAACAACGGGAAATAATTCATTGATTGGCGGACGTTTAGGCAGTATCACGCTCACGGCGGGCAATGCTTCAGATGCTTATATTACGACACTGGGATCTAATGCGCCCATTTCATTTTCGGGAACGGGAGAGATGGCCCTTTATGGTGCGGCAACAGGAAGCGGTAAGGCCTATTTGAGTGTTCAAGGTTCAGGTTCTATGACTGTTGAAAAACCGGGGGATATCACGCTGACAAGTGAAGCCAATGCTCAAGCGTATCTTTCGACAAACAACGGCAATATTACGATAACTACAAGTGGGGACTTAATTTTAAACGGCTCGGAGGGAAGCGGTGCAGCATCACGTCCGACATATATTTTGAGTCATGGCTCTCAATCCATTGCAGCAACAAACTTTTATTTGTCGGCAATGGGAACCGGAACGGGAAATCAAGACGTTTATTTACAAACAACAGGGGATAGTCATCCCTTAACGCTCACCGGAACGAGCGTTGAATTAATAGGGGGGGATGGAGGACAAACATCTTCCTATATCAAAACACTTGGGAATAATAGCGATATTACAATCAATGCCGGTTTATCAGTCACCGGGGGAATCGGTGCAGATTCGGTAGCGGAAATCATTGCCGAAGGGAATTCGGATATTTCCATTCAATATACGGCATTACCTGCACAAAGTGTTAATTTAGTCGGTGGTTCGGGGACGGTATCCTATGCGGATATTTCCATTTTAGGTGATGGAGCTTTGAGTATTGATGTGAGTGGGGATGTCCAATTAACGGGAGGGACAGTCACAACGGGGAAAAATGCCGATGCCTACATCGATGTGGGAGGTGCGATTACGATTTCAACTTCAGGTAATGTCAACATCAACGGGGGCTCCGGAACGGGAAGTAATTTGGCCTATATTATGAGCTCAAACGCCAATGGAGATATTAGCCTTAATGCAGACACTTTGACCATCCAAGGGGGATCCGGAACGCTGTCTGACGCATCATTAAAGACAAGTGGAACCGGGGCTGATATTAAAGTGCGTGCAGGCTGCAATATATTAGGGGGAACCGGAACCTCTTCCAGTGCGGAAATAACGACGGAAGTGAGTGGAAACATCGATATCGAAGCTTTTGGCAAAGATCAGCATTTGACGATCACAGGGGGAACCGGCACCACTTCTTCTGCGGGCATCTCCACTCAAGTGGAAGGAAATATTCGAGCCAATGCCGGTGGAGATTTTCAATTTACAACGCTTGGCACCAATAATGGACAACAAGTTTTTGTCACTTCACGCGGCGTGACTGAAATCAGTGCACATCAAGGAGATATCTATATCAGCTCAGGAAATAGTTATTCGGATATTTCTTCTTACAATTATATGATTCTCAATGCCTTTACGAATAATATTTTTATCAGAGACGGAAACTATGTAAAAATTAACACCGGTGGCAGTGGATATATGCAATTAAATGCAGGTGTGAGTGTCTATTTAGAAGGCAATTCCTATTTGCAAACGCCTTCAAATATTCCTATTACCGTTATTTGCGATAGCCTATTTCCCGTTCCTTATGAGTACGGAAGTGGTGGATTTCATAGCGCTCCCGATACGAGCGTTTCATGTTCCAATGCCCCTCTTAAAATTTACACCGCGCAGTTTACAAGTAATTCCATTCAAGGACTACTCAACGGCGTGAGATTTTCGGGAAGTAAAGGGATCGAAGATGCCAATGATCGCGAGTTTGTTTATTACCCATATGGCAGATATGCGCCTCCCTATACCGTCTACTATAAATTTACGGAACTTAAGGGACAAGTGGTCTTCAATATCCTCAACACCGCGGTATCACAGCTCTTTTATCAAATTGATGAAGAACCGCTATCATATCAGGCTATGACGTTATGGGACGTCTTTAACTTCAGGAGCGCCTTTTCTTTAAATGAAGAGAATAACAATGAAGTGTTAAAGCGTCAAAGAGGGCGACTCACTCAGCCGACGGCTCGCGATGTGATCATCGCTCAAACCCATTGATGAAAGTCCATGATAGACGAGGTCCCGGTAGGCTTTCATGATTTGACGCGTTTGACTCTTTTGATCGCATGAGCGGTAAGTGATGCCATCGATTTGAGCGATGGGAATGATTTCTTTGACGCTGCTCGTTAAAAAAGCTTCATCAAATTCCCTTAGCTGATCGCGATGGATATCGCATTCTTTGACTTGCATAAACGGCGAGACTAACTCGATAATGGCGTCGCGCGTGATTCCTTTCATCAAGTGTTCTTTGGGTGTATAAAGCGTTTGGTCTTTAATGAAGAATAGATTGCTTGTTGAAGATTCGGTGACTCGCCCGTCGGGTAAATAATAGACAATATCGTCAAAGCCTTCTCGATGCGCTTTTTTCATGGCCAAAATGGCGAGGGCGTAATAGGTCGATTTGATTTCAGGTAAACTGCGTAGCGTGTCCGTTGTCATGATTTTAAATCCACTCCGGTAGACTTCAGGTGTCATTTCTTCCACTGAATAGACAGCGATAATTAAGGTGGGATTATCTTCCGGCATGAGCCTCTGAGAGGAGAGGCCACCCGTTAAAACCAATCGGATGACAGATTCTTTTCCGGAACGTTTTTGGAGCAAACAGTGAACGCTCTTTTCAATGTCTTCAGCAGATATTTTAAAAGGAATTTCTAAAACTTGCGCCGAATAGTTTAAGCGCTTAATGTGTTTTTCCAGCTTAAAAGGCTTTTCTCCATAGGTGCGAAGGAGCTCAAAGGCCCCATATCCGCGCGTCAGCCCCAAATCAAAGATTGAGATCACAGCATTGTCTGAGTGAACTTCTTGTCCATTAATCATCACAAACAGATCGCGTGTCATAAGTAGGATCCTTTTATTGGGATTTTTTCTGAGGAATTTACCACTAATTTTTAAATTGTACAGCATTTATTTCATCTTTTGGTTGAGGGGCTAAAAGCTTCTTTGGCTTACCTGGGAAATGCTTTTTTCGTTTGTTTTCTGTTTTTAAATAATGATGTAATTAAATTTTTTTTAAAAAATTATTGAAAAGATATAAACAAACACAATATTTCAATAAATGTAGACCACAAAATAACCATTCAAGGAGTCATCATGGCACTACAACAGACGATTGATCAGATGAAGCAATATTTATCATGCATCAATAACGATATTGAAAAGGCAGTTAAAGGGAACAAAGCGGCTTCTCAACGCGTTCGCACTAACTCTATCCGTTTAGAAAAAGTTGGAAAACTTTATAGAAGAGAATCAATTAAATGGGAAAAATCAGGCGGAGCAAAAGAGGTTAAAACGAAAGTGACTGATAAACCGGCGTCTGCAACAAAAGCAAAAGCAAAAACTAAAGCGAAAGCAGTTGCTCCAAAGGCAAAAGTTGCACCAAAAGTTCAAGCGGCAGCTAAGAAAAAAGCACCCGTCAAAAAGAGGGCAACACGCACAAAAACAGCTAAAAAAACAACTTCTAGAAAAAAGACATCTAGAAGACGTTAATCTTAAGTCGAATTAAAACATTCTTTTAATTCGATACAATAATGACCGTTATATGAGACTGCATATCTCGAATAACCGATCTTTGTAGGAGATAGCATTGAGTTGATATCTCCTATTTTTTTATTCGGTTTTAAAGTATGCTCTTTGCATGCGAAAAATCGAAGGCGAAGTCACTGAAACAATTGAGAGCATCTCTTCAAAGGGGGATGGGGTATGCTTTTTGCGTGGAAAATATGAGTGCCACGTTTCCGGTACCTGTGAAAATGAGCGCGTCAGATTGCGCGTCGTGGGCCGGAGGCGCAAGCAGTTTATCGGCAAATTGGTTGAGCTTCTAGATAGATCTCCGCAGCGCTGCAGTGCGCCGTGTCCTCATGCCGCCCAATGTGGCGGATGCCGTTTACAGCACCTCAACTATTCAGATCAACTCATCCTCAAGCAAAAACGGCTTGAGAAGCTCTTTGCGCCGCATCGAGTGCAGCCAATCATTCCCTGTGACACGCCTTGGCGTTATCGCAACAAGATGGAGTTTACCTTTTCACAAGATCGAGAGGGCAATCGCTTTTTAGGGCTTATTGAATGGGGGACAAAAGGGCGGGTAATGAACCTCGAGGCATGTCATATTTGCTCTGAGAAGACGCTTGACGTTCTCGATGCGGTCAAGGCCTGGTGGGATGCGTCAGATTGCCCCGCTTTTGCTGCAACAAGAGGGGAAGGCCAGTTGCGCACGCTCACGATTCGGGCCTCCCGGCAAACGCTTGCAATGCAAGTGATGTTAACACTCTCCTCACGCCTTCATCCGGCAGATGAAAAGAATCTGATTGAAAAGCTCAAGCCCTTTTCTCTTTCTCTCTTTTTAAATATCCAACACACAAAAAAAGGTGAGTCTACCCGCTTTGAATTGATTCATTTACTTGGGGAAGAGCGCTTTGAAGAGCACTTCACCGTGAATTTCAACGGGCAATCAAAGCTATTTCGCCTGATGGCTTCTCCCTATTCTTTTTTACAACCCAATACTGCTCAAGCTGAAAAAATCGTGCAAAAAGCATTAAAGCTCCTCGATTTAAGGGGGGATGAGACGATTCTCGATCTCTATTCAGGCGTTGGAACAATCGGCATGGGGCTCAGCCCTTTTGCAAAAGAGATCATTGCAATTGAAATTGTTGAGCAAGCGGCACAAGATGCCAAGATCAATCACGAAATCAACAATGTCCATAATATGGTTGCATTGGACGGCGATGTTGAGACATCGCTCCGGTCGATCCACAATCAAGTCGATGTGATTGTCGTGGATCCTCCCCGTAACGGTTTAGGTCTGGTTGTGATTGAGCAAATCCTTGCGCTGGGCCCTAAAAAATTGCTCTACATCTCCTGCAACCCTCAGTCTCAACGTCAAGACTTAGAGAGCCTCTTACCTAACTATGAGCTGATTGCTTTGCAGCCTATCGATCAATTCCCTCATACGATGCATGTTGAAAATATTGCCCTCCTCATTCGGACCACTTCATTTTGATCCGGCTTTGCCCCACTCTCTGAACCCTCATTTTTGCGTAAGGTGAGTTACCAATTCCTGTAATGGCATGTTCAAGCCGATTGCAGGAATTGGTAACCGATTGTATGTCAAAATCTTGCAAAACTCGCATCCGAAAAAATGTACAAAGTCGAGATTAAAATACAAGACATTGTTATAATCGGAGTTAATTCTAAAATTCAGACGATCAAGGATAATCCAATGTATTTTCTACCATTTGTTGCTGATGCAACTCAAGGCGCTGCAGAAGGCAAACAAAACATCACTCAAACCATCATCATGGTGGTTGTAGCTCTTTTATTCTTTTATTTTATCCTATGGAGACCGGAGCAAAAACGGAGAAAAAATCTTGAGCAAAAACGCACCTCCTTAAAGAAAGGGGATAAAGTTACGGCAATGGGTATTGTAGGGACGATCACAAAAGTCAATACGGATACGGTCGTGATTTCAAGCTGCGATGAAACTAAGATTGAAGTGCTCAAACAAGCCGTCACGGATATCATTACTCCGGCACAAGAAGCGAAAGCAACAGGGTCAGCAGAAGCCGAATCTAAGTAGTGTTGTTATTGCCTGCTTAATTTTGGAGAGGTTGTTGAGATGAACTTAGCAAAATTCATCAGCCCTTGAGTTCGGCGTATTCGGGTCCGGCTTGCCATGATTTCTTCATCCGCAGTTGTCGTGCGACCCGCTGCTGTTTGAGGAATAATGAGTTCTCTCAAGCCTGCCATAGCCAACTTAAAACCAATTTCCGTACCTGTATCCAAGGATGATGGGAGAGCACGGGCAGCAATGGCATCCCTAAGGAGTTGTTGCAGTGCTTCGCTTTCGGTTTTAAGGCCTTTAACAATGCGATCAAAATCTTTGCGGCTCATTTCAAGTTGCGCGCTAGGATCATGAAAATCGGGTACGGTTTTAAAATTTCTTGTCGCTATTGGGGCCGCATCTGAAGATGCAGTATCATTGACTTTGGAATAGCGATCGATCTGATCTTGGAAAAAAAGTTTATCCTCAGCCGTAGCCTCATCGGAGTTTGGGGTTTTAAGCATTTCTTCAGTTTTGCGAAGCTGATCTTTCAATGCTTGGTTTTCCTCCTGTATCTCTTCCAGTTGTTTTGTCAATCTTGGAATGATCCGATCGGGTGTTCGGGGTTGAGGTGATGGGGCGCCTAATCTAGATTCAGCCCATTCAGTTGGATCTTCTGTCAGAGCGCGTAATGCCCCCCATATCGCCTCGGTGTTCTTCCTTTCGCCGTCTTCAAAAGTGGCAACACGTCCCTTTAATGTTGCGTTTTCAGTTGTTAATGTGTTAACGAGCTCCTCTTGAGCCGTTAACCGGGATTCAAATTCGTTTTGGGCCTCATGCAGTGTTTTTTCGACACCCTCGAGTTCTGAAATCAGTTCTGCCATGTCTTTGCGATTCGATGCAAGCTGAGCTTCTTTAGATTTTAACTCTTCTTCAACTTGTCTAAGCTCATCTAGTACGGGATGAATTTCTGCTTGAATGGCCTCAAGCTGTCGCTCAGATTTGAGCAGGGCATGCTCTTTGAAAGCTAAATCCTGTTTCATCTCAGCAAGTTGGGTCTTTAATTCAAGAATTTTATCTTTCTGCGCTTGAGATGAGTGTTCAAGCGTATTTAGCGCGGTTGTATAAGTGGTCTTGAGAGAGTCAATTTCAAGCTCAGATCCTTGTCGTAACTCAATAATTTGAGCCTCTAAATCTTCTTTTGCTTCTTGTAGGGATTCAATTTCGGATGATAGTGCCTTGATTTGAGGCGTTGCCTTACAACGCTGCTCAGCGTCTTGACAAGCTACCTCTTTGCGCTCTAATTGGCGTTGCATTTGAGCAAGGCGCTGCTTTAAATCGTTGATTAGAGTCTGCTTTGCATCAACCGTGTATTGTTGGGATGTGATCAAAATATTCTGGCTCGAATTCAATGCGCGTAAATCAGAAATTTCAGTTTCTAAAGCCACTTTCAGCTCTTCTAATCTTTCAATCTCAGCAGGGGAATGATCAGAAAGCTCTGACAATGCATCATCATCAGAAAAAACAGCGCGCTGGGCGGTTAAGTGTTCTTGAGCCTGTTGAAGTTGGCTTGAAACATCTTGGAGCTCTTCAGTCAGGTGTTGAATCTGAATCTCTTTCGTTTGTAGCTGTTCGGTGTGCTCTTGGAGTAAATCTTTTAAGCCTTGTTCACGCTCTTCAACGGTAGCGAGTTCACGCTGTATTTTTTTGTGGTCTTCTCTTAGTCGTTCTACATCACCTGTCATTTCATCAGATCTGTTATCGCTCTGAGGCGCAAGCGCCGCACTAGCTAAGCGAGCATTGAGTTTTTGAATTTGATTTTGGAGGGTGCTAGCTTCAGATTGTGTCGTTTCAAGCTGAGCTCGAAGCGTTTCTATGATTTCATTTTGTTCAGAACATAAAGGAAATAAATCTTCCGATGATTGAATGGTTCTTTTAAGGGATTCAATGTCTGACCGAAGAGCATTGCATTCCATTGTTGTTGCTTGATAATCCTCCTTAGCTTCTTCCCAAGCAGAGGTGAGTTGCTCTACCCGTTGTTGAAGTGCGCTTTCTTGATGAGAAGCATTCAACGACGTCAGTGTCGCTTGTGGTAAAACAGAGCGCGCAACAGGAGTTGGCCTGACAGCGCGAGGAGAGGGGGTATCATCATTTTCGGTGCGTCTAAACACTTGAGAGTAGATCTCTTCCCCTTTTTGACGAAGGGCTTGAAGGG
>JAIPIG010000035.1 GCA_021734805.1 Simkaniaceae bacterium | reverse complement strand
GCCGGCGCACCGATGGTCGATCGGGCCGAAGGCCCTTTACCGAACCGACGCGCTATTGACAATAGGCAGAGGTGAGGTAAATCGATCAAGCGGGGATGCCGGCGACAAAAAAAACAATTCTTGAATGACGAGCGGTATATTCAGCATAAAGGCAAGAAATATTTTTTTAAGGGAAAGCCTTGACTTTTAGCGATTAAAATCGTAAAGTCTTGATCATGTTTTTGCCCGGGTGGTGGAATTGGTAGACACGCCAGACTTAGGATCTGGTGCCGCAAGGTGTGTAGGTTCGAGTCCTATCCCGGGCATTTCACTAGAGACATTTTCAGAGATGAGAATGTTTTCACGTTTTTTCATTTTCTAAGTTATTCGTAAGATAATCGTCAATGTCAGATGCCAGACTTTTTCCAATATTTCCACACGGAAACCCGTGCGACTCGATTCTTGAAATTGTTTTTCGGATTAAGGAAGCTCGTCTTGAAATAAAATCACAATGCTCCCCCAATTCGACTCGATTAAACTCACTTCGATCTCTTCTTGAGGTTCAACGACATAATGGACTGTTCTTTTCACACCGTTATATTTGGGATCTTTAAGTTTTAAGCTGAGAGATTGATTTTTGCTAATATTAACAATAGCAACAGTAGGTGGATTTTTTGTAAACCCATTGCCTGACCAACGATCAAAAAACACTTCGGTTGACATTTGATCGGCACTTTTAAAGCTCCCTTCATAAAAAAGCGTTTGATCGTCAATACCGACAACCGTCAATATGTATTGGCCTTGAACATTGTTTGTTAAAACAGCATTTTTAGCATGTTGGTAATAAATGGTTTGCATTGCATTTGCATCTACACAAAACCCCTTCATCGCTAAACATACGGCACCGATCAAAATAGCTTTTCTGAGCATATAAAAAAAACCTCGTTGTCATTAACTCTATATTGCTCATAGCAAACTGTGATATTTCAACAAAGTTTTTCTATTATTTTTTTGGATTTTAGTTTAGTTTAGCTGGTTTTAATCAACGGATTAGCTAAACATGGACATTTCGGAATTGCCCCCATATACCTATTTTCAACGACTAAACACCCTTTCACAAGAGTTAAAAGCCCCCTATATCGTCATCTCAGCCGTTGGAATTAGCGCTCTATCGATTTTAGCCCTTTATTACACGCATCAAATGTTTCATTCTATCTATGAAATTTCTAAGTTTCGCAACACTCAATGGCGCTCCTTTTTAAAAGCTGAAATTGTAAAACTAGAAACCGGAGTTGATCAAGCAAAAAAAATCTCACTCGAAAGCAAAAGCTCTTATGAGAAAACCCAAGGTGAGTTTAATATACTTAAAAGTCAAATAGAAGAGATTGTAGAACAACATCTTAAAGCAACTAAAGAAGCTGAGGAAAGAGACCGGTGGGTG
The DNA here is from genome assembly GCA_021734805.1 of Simkaniaceae bacterium. Lineage (NCBI taxonomy): Bacteria > Pseudomonadati > Chlamydiota > Chlamydiia > Parachlamydiales > Simkaniaceae > Simkaniaceae bacterium. The sequence goes on along the minus strand of JAIPIG010000035.1, from coordinate 14,413 downwards.
ATTGATGCCCCAAACGCTCTTAATACAATGGCACAAATTTATCTTGATACGCAAGCCGCTTCAACACGGATATCAGAAACATATGTCTTGGCTTCCAATGAGCTCAAAGAAAAACTTACAGAAGCACAACACCTCACCCGGTCTTACACGGCTATTCAAATACGACTCAAAGAAAATCACGATCGGCTTTCTGCTTTATCTCGCAAATATGAAGGCCAACTAGTTGCAATGGAGAGGTTAAAGGCCTCTACTGAAGACAAATGCACTGAAGTTCAAAAAATATCAGGAAAAGCAGCTCAATCGGTAAGGCACACTCAATTGACCTCTTCTGCGGCACGCGCCTCAAAGGGGCGCGATGCACATGCTGTTTCTTCAGCAAGGACGGCAGGGCACAAAAGTAGACGCGCTTTAAATCGAGCTGAAAAGGCGCAAGCTGAAGCCAAAGAAACTCTTCATGCCACGCTCTCCGAATATGAAAAATTGACTCTTCTAGCCGGAGAAATTGAGGAGCTAAAAAGCTGCAATTCAGAACTTGAATCTCAGTCTATCAATGCAAAAGAAAAGCTAGAGCAAGCAAATAAGACTTGTCAGGCAGCTCAAGAAAAATGCAGTGATTTAAAATCACTTGCCGATGAAGCGCGTGAAAAAGCAATAACGACCTACACTCAATATGAGCTAGTACACACAAGAGCAATACACGCCAAAAGCAACGCTGACAAAGCACATCTATATGTAAGGGAAATAAAACAAAAACAAAGTGAACTTGTGAAAACAGCCAATAAAGCCAAAGAAGAGTGTGAACAACTCAAAGAACTCGCTTCGACGGCAGAGAGCGCATTTCAAAGATTACTCCACCGGCACAGGCAACATATCCTGTTATGTTGAGCTGCCGGCTGTTGCATCAGAAGACGCTTCCGGATGATCTTTAAAAACCGGGTGTGAATGCAGCTTATCTAAAAGCGCATCAAGAGTTATTCGCTTTTCAGGATCGACTTTAAAGCAACCGGATAAGATCTTATATACCCACTCGCCATATTTTTCGGACTCCTCACATGCGTAATATTCATCTTCAAGAAGACTGTATTTCCAAGCTTCGTCAACTATTCCCTGGTCATACACATCTTCTGATTTTAAAAGCTCGAGTTCAAAGGGGTATTTTTCTCGACTGAATCCGGCAAATAACATACACCCTAAAGCCCATACATCCATTTCAGGTGAAAGCGCTGCGCTACTGTTCCAAATCGTGTGAGCTATTTTATCGCGTGAAGGCCCTATAAGCTCAGGCGGAGCGGACCAATTTGTAGCTGAATAAAAACGGCCCTTTTCTCCTGCACAATCAAAATCCCCTAAGAAAGGCTCCCCATTTTTTAGAAAGACATTATCCAATTTGATATCGCCATGCATAATCCCATGGGAATGCAATTCCTTAACTGTCAGGACTATTTTCTCAAACATCTTTAAAAAAGCTTCTGTTGAGATTTTTTCTCTTAAGGGATCCCCTACCAGAACATTGAATAAATCAGCATCATACAGCTCAGTCGCAATGATATGATTCGCATTAAATACACCCAGTGATGTTCCGGAGGAAATATACGTAAATAAATGTTTGACGATATTTTTAACCTTTAAAGCCGACAGCAATAGATTAACAACATTTTCATTCTCAAATCGAACATCTTTGCCATTAATAACAATAAACTTTTCAGCCCATGCTTGAGAATCACAACTTCGTTTTGCAACAGCTCCAAGCCGAGCCCTTTCAAGGTGCTCATATCTAATCGGAGCACCGGACAAAATCATTTGTCCATAATCATTGACTATTTTAGGAACCTCTATTTTTCCAATACCGCGAGATATAAATGAAGGAGATGTCAACCCCTGCCTCACAGCTAATAGATAGCCACAGAAAAAATCAGCCTTTCTTGCATCGCGCATAAGACTAAGACTAAGGTCATCACTCACTCCTTCAGCAGATAGTTGGCTACGAAGCCCTGTAACCATATCTTTAAAAAGACCACCTAAATACGCAGTCTCGACTGAACCTAACCGTTCGGGAAGCCAGACTATAACAGTCAAACCCCTACTGATAAGAGGGCGAGCCTCTCTTTCTCTTTTTTGCGCTGCGGTGCGCTCAAAATTGCTCATCACATTCGTTAAAGGCCCGCATCTACGGATAAGACTGGTAATCCCCCCGTCTCTTTTTTCTATCAGCTCAAGATCACTCTCTAAATCCCCTGCAGGCAAAGCCCTCAGTAAACTCGCGCGCACTGCATTAGCCATAATGTTCTCTTTTAGTGTTAAAAAGTGGGAACATTTTACCTCATTGAGGTTTTTAAATCCTTTTAAATTTGAGGAAGGGGCTAGAAATAGATTTTTTGATTCATTTTAGATATGCTTTTATTGCTAAAGCCCTTGTTTTTAATCGCTTAGCATTAAACATCTATTAGCTGCTAGACAGAGGGGGATATATTTGCTATGAGGGGGATTTAATCACATGACGAGACTATAGCCTCATGCAAAAAGTTTATTTATGCCGTCACGGCGAGACAGAATGGTCCAAAACCGGCCGTCATACAAGCTATACCGATCTTGAACTGACGAAAAACGGTGAAAAAGAAGCTGAGCTTTTAAAGAAAAAAATTGCTCATCTCTCTCACTTAAAAACTTTTATCAGCCCCCTCAAGCGCGCCCGCCAAACGGCCGCAATTGCCTCCTTTAAAGGCGTTGTACTTGATGATCTTTCCGAGTGGAATTATGGCGAATATGAGGGGATGACAACAGCTGAAATCCGCAAAATCGAACCCCGGTGGAATATTTTTACGCATGGGGCACGCGGAGGAGAAAGCATCGAAGCAATACAAGAAAGAACTCAACGCGTGATTCATCTGATCAAACAGCAAGAAGAAGATGTCATTTTATTTTCATCAGGTCATTTTACTCGGGCTTTAGCTGCAAGCTGGATGGAAGAATCGATAGAATTGGGACGTCATCTGGTCTTATCAACGGCGAGCTTATCCGTTTTAGGCTATGAACACGATTATCCGGCTATTCTTTGCTGGAATCACACATAATTATAAAGTAGGTAGAAATCACCATGGCTGCACTTTCACATGAAGATCTACAAAAAATGCCCATTGAAGAGGTCATCAAGCAACAAAATGTCAAAGTCGATCTCGGATTAGGCAAAGAGGAGGCAAAGAAGCGCCTTGAACAATTTGGTCCTAACGCCATTGAGGAAAAAAAAGTAAGCCGATGGAGAAAGCTATTTGCCTTTTTCTGGGGCCCCATCCCTTGGATGATTGAAATAGCAATGATTTTGTCCGGCCTTCTCGAAAGGTGGCCCGACTTCATTATGATTGTAGCCCTATTGCTGATTAATGCGGCACTCGGATTTTTTCAAGAATTTAAAGCCGAAAATGCCATCGACGCCCTAAAGCAAAAACTCGCCCTTAAAGCACGCGTTTTAAGAGATGGAACATGGATCGATATTGAATCTAAAGAGCTCGTCCCCGGAGATATTATTGCCCTTAAACTCGGTAATATTATTCCTGCAGATGCCAAGCTCTTATCCGGTGAATACCTCTGTGTTGATCAAGCAGCGCTCACGGGAGAATCCCTTCCCGTTAATAAGAAAAAAGGCGATATCGTCTATTCGGGAAGTATCGCCAAAATAGGTGAAATGACGGCCATTGTCATGCAAACGGGAATGAACACCTTCTTCGGCCAAACAGCCAAACTTGTCGACACGGCAAAAACAACTTCGCATTTTCAAAAAGCCGTTGTTAAAATTGGCAATTTTCTCATTTGGACAACCCTTGCCGTAGCAGCTGTGATTCTTGTGGTCTCCTTATTTCAGATCGAAGTATTTGATACCATTCATGAAAAAATTGGAAAGCTAGTCATCTTCATGCTCGTTCTTGTGATTGCGGGCATCCCCGTGGCCCTTCCGGCCGTATTATCCGTCACAATGGCGATCGGCGCGAATCGAATGGCAAAATTTAAAGCGATTGTTTCTAAATTGATCTCAATCGAAGAACTCGCCGGCATGGATATTCTCTGTTCAGATAAAACCGGAACACTCACGAAGAATGAACTGACACTTGGCGACATCCTTCTCAAGAGTGGCAAAGATGCACAAGAGGTAATTCTAACAGCCTCTCTTGCTTCTAAAGGAGGTGAACATGATGCAATTGACGACGCAATTATAGGGAAACTCGAAAAAAAAGAGGCGCTCAAAAACTATCAAATTTTAAAATACACTCCCTTTGATCCAACAAGTAAGCGAGCAACGGCCTTAGTCAAAGACTCAACCGGGCAAACCTTTGAAGCGACAAAAGGAGCTCCTCAAGTCATTTTAGAACTCTGCAGTCCCCACGATCGCCTTAGAGATGATATCACAAATGATGTCCTTCAACTCGCATCGCGAGGGTATCGCACCCTTGGGGTTGCTAAAAGCAATTCACAAGGAGGCTCGTATGAATTTCTAGGGCTAATCCCCCTCTTTGACCCTCCCCGTGAAGATACGCAAGAGACGATAGAGCACATTCGCGATTTAGGGCTACAGGTTAAAATGGTCACGGGAGATCATACGGCCATTGCTAAAGAGCTTGCAGGAAAACTCGGCCTTGGGAGCAATATCTATCCCGCAGAAGAAATTCTCTCAAAAGACGGCAAATTTACACTTGAGCAAGACGAACTGATTGAAAAAGCCAACGGGTTTGCACAAGTTTTTCCCGAACATAAATTCGGAATTGTCAAACACCTTCAAACGAAGGGCCATATTGTGGGGATGACAGGCGATGGCGTGAATGATGCGCCTGCACTTAAGCAAGCCGATGTCGGTATTGCCGTCTCCAATGCAACAGATGCAGCTCGAGCAGCTTCAGATCTCATCTTGACCCAACCCGGATTAAAGGTGATTTCTTATGCAATTGATGAATCGCGCCGCATTTTCGGGCGAATGAAAAGCTATGCTATGTACCGCATTAGCGAGACGATCCGCTTACTTCTCTTCCTTCTCCTATCAATGCTCATTTTTCACACACCTCCCCTCTCGGCTATTATGATCATTTTAATCGCCCTTCTCAATGATATCCCCATCATGATGATCGCCTATGACCATATGGAAATCGAACCCCGTCCCGTTACATGGAATATGAGGGAAGTTTTTTCGGTTGCCACTATTTTAGCCGTGTGCGGTGTGATCTCAACCTTTGGCCTCTATTGGATTGGCGATCGTTTTTGGCATTTAACGGCATCACAATGCTCCTCTCTAGCCTTTATGGGCATCTTGTGTGGGGGCAATCTCACCATCTATCTTACCCGCAATGTCCACTATGTTTTTTCCGCTCCATTGCCCGAATGGCGCTTTGTGATCGCAACGCTCTTCTCACAAGCCGTTGGAACTCTCGCCACCGTATATGGTTGTGGAACAGAGGACTTTGTAGGGATTGGCTGGGAATACGTTGGCTATTCTTGGCTCTATTTAGCCGCTTCTTTCACCCTGTTCATTGCCGTAAAGGAACTCATTTACCGCTCCTTCGCACTACGCCCTGAACACAAAGAAAAATTTCATGAGCAAACATCTAAAAAGATAGGATAAACAACATGTCTCCACAAGAGCTCCACTCTCTTATTTCCAACATTCCCCTTGTTCTTTTTATCTTGGCTATTACCATTTCAATCCTCTCTCTCTTCATTAAAAAAAAATCCTTCAATCTCATCTTGCTTATCCTCATCTCAGTCGGCACCCTTTTTAGCTATTTTTCAATGATAACGGCAGAGAGCGCAGCTAAAGCTATGAAAAGTGAGCCACAAGATATTATCGGCCTTTTCACCTCGCATCAATCCCTCGCTAAAGCCGCTCTATACATCGCAATCGCATCTCTAATCCTATCCCTCATTCAAACGCTCTTCAGCTTCTTTCAATCGGGCAAAATCTATCGTATAGCCGCATTTGCCACCCTGCTCCTTTTGATCATCGTTACTTTCATCAACTTTCAGCTCGTCAGAAAAGCCTACCAACTCATTCATATCGAGGAAAACTCGATGCACTCCGTTCCAAAAAAACCTCCCGCCCCTTATATCGAAGCTGAAAACCACGAAAAATAATCTCTCGTCTGCCAATAGTCCTGCTTGAAAATAATACTCATGTTTAGGTTATTATAGCCCCCAATTTAAATTGAATCAGGTCAGTAATGGCATCAATCAGCCCCGCTACGACTTCGACATCCTTTAGCCCTATTTCTATGGAGGATGCAACATCCTTGCTTGATGATTGTTCTGCAATTAAAATCCAGAAAATTTGGCGAGGATTTAGAGATAGAAGAGAAGTCAAAAAATTAGCGCGGCATGTCCTTGAGTTTCCACTTTTTCAGCGCGCAATTGAATATATCCGAGCCGATTTATGCTCTCTTCCTCGGGCAGCAGTCGGAAAAACTCCCGTCTATCTCCCCAAAGAGCATCCTATTGCGATTAAAGATCTAGGCTCAAAAAAAGCGAATGATCGTTTTAAAAGAATAAAACAAGCGCGCCGGCTTTGTGAAATAAATGGCTTTCATCGATTAGTGATCCCTAAATGTCGAATTTACCACGACGCTCTGATCGAAAACCGCCTCCCGATTGACCCCTATGATCTCAAAGCTCAATTATGCCTATATGCGGAACATAAAGACAAATTCACTGAAGCCGTCAAAGAGTTAACCCACCTCCTCTGTCAAGCTCGGCTCAAACATATCACAACACGCTATGGAGACGGGTTCCAATTATTATCCGAACGCTCTCCCATCGGCCGCTATGACAATCTCCCTCTTTTTTTAGAAGATGGTATAGGGAAAATTGGTCTCATTGATTTAGAGCGCTTTTCTTTAGAAACACCCCAAGTCCAAAAGCATGTTGAAAGCGCTTGTGAAAATCTCATTCACCTATTTCCCCATCACTTCGATGCTATTATGGATATTTCAAAAAGCTACTGTTCGGGCATTACTTTTTTTTACGCGTTATTTAAAACATACGGAGATGATGCGCTACATCGCCTTCATATTGTATATGAATCCCACCTGGAGTTTATCTTAAACCAAGGGATTACTTTGACAGAACCACAGACAATTGTATTGCCGGCCCCGGAGCAAAAAGAGACGATTGTAGGACATGTTTTTAATGAGGCCAAATATAACTACAAGCTACATCCCTTTGTTAATCCCCTGTTTGGCAATCACTCAAAAGAGGCTGAAATACACCTTGTCACTGCAATACAAGACACCATCGATGCAATACCGGTATTTTTTAGAGAGGTTTTAGAGTACCAACTGAGCGAATACGCCTTTCCTATGGATTCCTTCTACCAACTGCTTACCTGCCGAACGCTGCGCTATAAGACCCCTTCTCTATACATACCATTCCTCGAGGCCCAAACCGCCCGCTTTAAGAGTCAATTGGGATTAGAAATAATCGATCCAATATCCGTAGATTGCATCATTCACCTTATTTTAAAAAGATTTCAAGCAGAGGAGTTAATTGCCTTTCATAGTTGCAGTTTTGTTTTTTTTGATCGAAAAATAGATTACAAAGAACATGCAGGCTGTTTGTTTATTTAACTCAACTTTGCAAATTTTTGGGCCCGCCTGACTCGTCTATTTGCTCTCGGACGCTTGGCCTCCGTTCAACGAACTATCAAGCCATTGACCATAAGAATTTTAACAACCACAGAGGGCGCAGAGTACACAGAGAGAGAGAAAAGCCAAGAAAATGCGCATTTTGTGACTCTGCGAGCTCTGTGCTCTACGGTAAAAACTAATAATGAGTATGTTAGGTAAAAATGAATTACGCAATTAACATATGAATGTTTAGCTGTTAACTAATTATTATAATTGATATAATATCAGTAATTTTAAATTAAAAATCGAATTAATAAAAAAAACTTCAAGCCTACGCTTACAAAAAAGGAGAAATCATGGCAGCAGCAAACATTGGAACCGATTTATCTACTGCTCTTTGGACTATATATGATGCATTCCTTAAGGCTCATGAGGCCGCTACTTCCCATGCGCACTCCGCGGAAGATGACGCTACATCCCAATCAGCAACATGTAGCCCGGCAGGAGATATTTCACGCTCACGCACTGCGCTCACAGATGTAGAAAGAGCGACAGCACGACATGAAATCAGCCGTATGCAGACAGACTCTCTCATAGTACATACGACTCCCTTAAGTGACCAAAGAGTGGTTGTTATCAAACACGCGAATGAATTAGAAGAAGTGAATAAGACAGCAAGGGCAGCCTTTCTAGGCATTAGCCCAAAGGTTTATTTCACTCACAAAGTCCCCGTAGAAAGAAGCTATTTTCTCGTCATGGAAAAATATGATATGGATCTTCATGATCTTGCTACCGACTCGGGCGTTGATTTTATGACACGGCTCAAAGTCAGCTTCCTTTTTGCTTCTCTTGTCGCACGCAGTCATGAAGTGCTTGGGCCGCATGGCGATATCAAACCTGAAAATGCCGTTTGTTCAAAAGAGAAAGATAACGTTCGTCTCATCGATCATCAAGCAGGAGAAGTCCGCTTTACTCCCAATTATCTCTCTCCCGAACGAGCCGATAAAAGAGTTCGCAATTGCCTCCTAGACAAAGATGAATTACTGGCTGATGATGTCTATGCAACAGCACTTACCGTATTTGCTGTCATCACGTCAAATGGCTTAGATGCCTTCTATACTTGTACTCAATCTCATCAACGCAAAGCGCTCACTAGGCTTTTCAGAAACAGAAGTAAGCCCGAATATATGCCACGCAAGATGAGAGGAATTCTTTCTTTAAATACAATAGTCCCCGAGTCATTTAAAGAAAAAATAGTTTCTACACTCTGCGGCGCATTTCTTCCACAAGAAAGAAGGATTTCTTCAAAAACCTTAGCCGAAGGAATCCACAAGCTGTTATCCCCTGATTGCGAACATCCCGGTTCTCACGTCGCAGCAGCAGAAGCTACCTCAGTTTAGTTGCGCATATTCCCGGATAACAAGGTCTTTATATTAAAAGAATTACACCCCTCTAGCTAGAACAGAAACCAAGCGGGGGAATCCCTCCGCTCTAAGCGGGGATAAAATGTTAAAAAAAATGACCCTTATAACCATTATAAATGATATAATAGGACTTTAAAACAATATTTAAACAAACAAATGCAGAGTATTTTAAGTTTATTTCAAACAAGTCCATCCGCTCCCGATAGAAGAGAAGAGTCTTTAAGTTTCATGGGGCACCTTATTTTTGAATCGACCTTTAATGAGGGCGTCACGCCTCCCGTTTTTTTTAAATGTGTATTAATGGGCAGGATAGAGTGGATTAAACATTGCGTGTACAATGGAATAGACCCCCGCACCCCCCAAGGAGCAGATGGCTTATTGGGTCTGCACCTCAGCGCAGGAAAAGGTCATCAGCTCGCCGTAAAGTTTTTCCTAACTCAAGGCGTAGATATTGATTCCGGAGCGACCACCGGTAATACGCCTCTCATTTTAGCCGTTGTGAATAAACAAATCGGCATCGTTGATTTCTTACTCCACAATGGAGCTAATCCAAATATAAAAAATAAAGATGGTAAGACGGCACTTCATTTTGCCACTCTTCAAGGCGATGTTGAATATGTCGCCCGCCTATTAGAGGGTAGAGCTGACTTATTTGAAGAAAATCATTCGCATGATAATGCCCTACAGCTTGCCGTCCATACAAATCATTTGGATATTCTTTGCACTATGCTCAATCACATTGAGTGCCCTGAAAAAAGGCAGCTGCAATTAGATACCCTTCTAATCAAAGCCGTTCGATCGAATCAAAAAGATATGATTCTTTTTTTATGTCGCGCAGGAGCCAATGTTTTTTTTAGAAATTCGGAAGATCTATCCTGCCTGACTCTAGCGGCTAGAATGGGCAACATTGAGATAATCGCATTATTATTATCTCATCTCCCGGACGAAGACATTAAACAGAATGAGATTGATGAAGCCTTTCAATATGCCACTGAATTCGGGAAAATCGAGGCCCTTGAGCTTTTACTACCCTTGATTAGCTCACCTGAAGCTCATGATAAAGATGGATTTACCCCACTGATGCGATCCATTATGCATAATCATTATGAGACCGCCCGGTTTCTCTTAGAAAAAGCGCATTGCAACCCAAACACCTTTAATCGAGAAGGATATCATTCTTTACATATTGCTATTAAGTATATGAGAACAGAATATATCGATCTGTTACTGTCACATGGCGCTGACACCACTCTGCGCTCCAAAGCCGGCGAAACGCCTTATATGCTATTGAAATTAATCGGTATCGACTACCCCTCATACGCCGGATTTAGGGATGAGTTTGGACTACAATTAAAAAGATATGCCCAACTCCATGGGATCGATCAGACTTTTTCTCTTTCGGATGGGGGTTCTATTCGCGGTAAGTCTTATTTTCCCTTCTTTCATTTTGATCGGGAAGAGATCGCTACACTTATCGATCCAAAAATCATGGATGCATTCGAAGCCTATGGCTTTTCATCCAACATCATTCTAGAGCGAGCTAAAAAGGGCCTGCTCACAATTATCCCAACAGGCATCGTCGGCCACATGATTTATCTTATAATTTATAAAGACTTGTTATTCGTATGTAACAAGGGATATGGAGCACAAGGTGACGACCTCTTTGAAGATTATCGCATTTTTAAATGTTATCACATTAACCCCGACAAGCTTAATGATGCTATCCTAATCGAAATGCAAAAGATAAACAAAGATAAAAAAATAACCGTTTGTGATTTTTTCTATACGGAGCTTCCCCTACAACTATCGCCTCGAGGAGAAATAGAGGATCTTTCCGATCTATTTTCTTCTCAAAAGCTCAAACGACAAACCGCAGGTAATTGTTCGATTGCCTCTAAAAAGGTAGCAATTAGAGCCGCTCATGCCGCACTGCAATATGAAAAAGATGCATTAGCTACTCCGGAAAGCTGCGCTATAGTCCATGTAAAATCAAAGTATGCAACACAAATGCTACGCCACATCGCAGAAAAAAAGCTTCTAACCGCTATCAGCGATGAATCTATTTCACCACCGACCGATTTAATGGAAATCATGCATGAGAAATGCCACAAACGATGCGTTAAGGTCAATGCATTGCTTGAGGAAATCGTTTTACCCCATCTGGAAACCGACTGCATTTATCGCGAAGAGTGGGAAAAGCTTTACTCACGTTTAACTGATCTTCAAGCCCGCATTAGCGCTTCTCCCCTATATACAGACAAAAAAACAGGTAATAGATGAACCCCTCAAGCCTAGGCTCCGGCCCCATTTCTCATGGAATTATCCATTCAATCCCACAAAACACCCCCTCTTCGACATCTCTATCCTTCACTCACATCCTAAACACATTTGCTACAGGCCAAACAAAACCTATCCTTACCCCACTATCGCCCCGCGATGTCGTTTCATCCCTTGATGAAGGGAAATATAAACTTACGCTGACAAAAAATAGCTCATCAGGGCAGATTTACGTACAGCTTCATAAGCATGAAGAGGAGGCCTCAGCCTCTCACCGCAGCCTGCCAACCATTTTTGCAATCCCTTCCGAGAATGCTCATCGCATCTCATCTTCACCCTTTTTTGGAGCATTGATTAACCAAATCGAAGACATTTCCGCCCCTATCATCAATATCACTAAAGATGAAGAGCATCTCAACACACACGACAGCCACCCTCTGGCACTACTCCTACACTATGCCGATCCGGAGCATTACACTTTTGAGCTCAAGCCTTCAAAGCTTTCTTTCTATCAAGAACTTTTTGACTCTACAGGCTGCTACTCCTTTATTTCTCCCTCTTTTCTAGAAGAAATACTCTTATACGGATCAAAATCACCCGAAACAAAAAATGAGTGCTTGAAATTGCTCTTAAGCATTCTTGAAGTCAACCCGAAGGACCGAAAATATCACACTATCTTCTCAAACTTTTGTCGTGACTATATTTCTCATAATGGAATCAAAGCGGCTACCACCTTCTTTTCTTTTCCTGAAAGAGCAGCTCTATGCCACAACGTTTCTCAATTAAACTTTTCCCATCTTAGATTCTACTCTGAACATGCATTTGAATTTCTCAAGCTTTTCCCAAATTTAACGACACTTAATGTCTCACGCACAGGCATCGCCTCCCTTCCTAACACTTTGACAAAATTGACTCGATTAGACATCTCTGGAATTAGAGGATTTAATGCTAACTCCTTAAGACCCTGCATTGCTCTTAAAAAACTTCTTGCCTCATGCACAGGCATCACCTCCCTTCCTGACACTTTGACAGAATTGACTACATTAAATATCTCGTACAATAGCGAATTTGATGCTGCGTCCTTAAGACCCCTCAGGAATCTTACTGTTCTTCTTGCCTCAAACACAGACATCACCTCCCTTCCTGACACTTTAACAGAATTGACTCAATTAGACATCGGCGACAATAGCGAATTTGATGCTGCGTCCTTAAGACCCCTCAGGAATCTTACTGTTCTTCTTGCCTCAAACACAGGCATCACCTTCCTTCCTGACACTTTGACAGAATTGGCTCGATTAGACATCTATGGTAATATCGGATTTGATGCTGCGTCCTTAAGCCCCCTCAGGAATCTTACTGTTCTTCTTGCCCCAAGAACAGGCATCACCTCCTTTCCTGACACTTTGACAGCCTTAATTGACCAAAGCCTTGACTCTACTCGAGATATACCGGGCTTGGTCAGATCTCGTATTTTACAAGCCTCTAATCTCGGTCGAGCAGATGTTGTTGAATTCTACCTTCAGAGATATGCTATTGATAGAGCGCTCCAGTCTTCTGCGATTTCACGAGCTTCAGGACCACATAGGGAGCGCATTCAAGCCCTACTTCGGGGGGCTCGCATTGAAGCGCTGATCGATGTGATTGATACTGAGCGTCTCGGTCAACACTTGCCGGATGGAACAGTTTTTTGCACCTTTGATCATGTTAAAGCCAACCCATTGCACTATTTCGAAAGAATTCTGGAACATGGATTTCCCACGTACGTCCGCCTTATTGATAATCCGCACGCGATAGATCATAGTGGGGTGACAAAACAATTTATCACAACGCTTGTAGCAGCTCTTGTGACCAAAAGGGCATTCCCTATCGGGGATACCAATCTACCGCAAGTCTTAAGTGAACCGGATAAACGAAAACTAGCCGACTTAGGAAAATTCTACTCTCTTCTTCATGCACGAAACGAAGAAAACGCCCGTAGTTATGAACCACGCGATCCAAGAAGTCAGCCTTTGGTGATTGGAGCATTATTTGATCATAAGTTCTTTGAGATGCTGCTTGCAACGAGGGAATCACATGACACCGATACAAAAGAAAAGGCGATTGCATCCCTTCTTGCCTCTGTTGATTCAACCTTCAATCCTTTGAAAGATATCATCCTCGATCCGTCTGAAGAACATCAGAGTGCATATGCAGCGATTGCTATGTGCAAAAACGACGAAGCCTTAGCGGCTGCAAAAGAAGATCTAATCCCCCATACCGCTGCCACTGAGGCCTTCCTTGAAGGGATGAGCCTAGAGCTAAAAGAGCTATTTATCACTAAAGGACCGGAAGAGTTTGCAGAAACACTTCAAGGATCACCCGTCTCAAAAGAAGCGCTTTTAGCATCCATTTGCCCGGAAGGGATTGTCACTGCTGAGGAGTTAACATGGGTTTTAGAAAAAATTGCTTCTTCCGATAAGGAATGGAGAGTGATCTTTGTAAAAGGTATCACCGGAAATAACATGCTCTCCCCCGGTTTGAAGATCAAAATCCGCCTCTCTAACCGATATGGATTTGAAATCCACACTTGCTTTAGCTCAATCGACATGCCAATAGGCACAATGAGCAAAGAAGCCTTCCTCAGAGATTTAGATAAAGTCACTTCTGCAGAAGACTATACCACCGCTTGACATCCTCCTCGCCAAGGTCAATGCATTGCTTGAGGAAATCGTTTTACCCCATCTGGAAACCGAGTGCCTTTATCGCGAAGAGTGGGAAGAGCCCTACTCACGTTTAACTGAGCTTCAAGCCCGCATTGGCGCTTCTCCCCTATATACCGAATAAAGGCCCCAAACTACAGCCTTATTCCTTAGATAAACTCTATTTTAAAAAACTGTTGTAATTAACATTCAATGTTTAGTTTTAATTAAATATTAAAATTCTCGACTTTGCAACTTTTAGTTGCCTAACTCAAGCAGCCTGAAGTACCCGCCTCACTATCTCTGTACAGGACAAAAAATTTACGCGCATTTAAGTACCTAATTTAAAGCATGTTAACAAGTTAATGGCTCGCAGAAATCCCTCTATTTTTTTCTCTATAGAGGTCAGAAACGACCGTAAATAATCCAAGCCCAGCCT
>JAIPIG010000034.1 GCA_021734805.1 Simkaniaceae bacterium | reverse complement strand
GCAAAAGTCCAAAGAGGACTTTTACGTTTTTTACAACCCATGCCCTCCGGTCTTACATTCTCTCCAAAGGCTTAACATCCCGAGTGCCCCTCGGTTAGACCTTTAAAGGTGATAGAATTTTAATATGGAATATATATATATTTTAAAAGAAAAAAAAAGCAGCTTATATCCCCACGCCTCAAGGCGGGGGTTTTACGCCGTCAGCGATAAAAAAGGCAGTGTAGTGAACACTGCCTTTTTAAATAAAAGATTTAACAAAAGTCAAATCTAGAGACTATTTTCTGAGCTTCAAGCGGTTGATGAGCGTTTGGTAACGCTTTGTATCTGTCGAGTTCAAGTAGTCTAGAAGTTTTCTTCTTTGACCAACAAGCTTGAGAAGAGCAAGCCTAGAGGCGTGATCTTTCGGAGATATTTTTAAGTGGTCAGTGAGTTCTACAATGCGTTCCGTAAGAAGCGCGATTTGTACGTCAGCCGACCCGGTATCTTTCTCGTGAAGCTGAAATTTTTTAGTAATTTCTTCCTTAGTACCTTTATCTAAAGACATAGGGGGTCCCCTTTACTTTATAAATATTTAGACAATGTATATCTTATGACATTTGCAACTATTATAACACAGGCATTTAAAAGGAGCAATCCCAAAATATTGAAGTTTTGTGCTATACTCGACTTTGCAAAGAAAGTAGTGTCTTGCCCTATTTAAATTTACGGGTAGAAAGAAAATTTGCAAAGTTGAGTTAAACACATCAAAAGGCAGTGGGTATTTCCTTGGAGTTTATCGATCTCTCTCAGAGGGATGACTATTTTATGGCTGAAGCTTTTATTGAAGCTCGAAAAGCATTTGATTTAGATGAAGTGCCCATTGGGTCGGTATTAGTTCTTGATAATCAAGTGGTTGCAAGAGGATATAACATGACCGAGGCCTCCAAGAATGCTATGAATCATGCGGAAGTTGTTTGTATTCAGAGGGCTACGGAAAAAATGGGTGATTTTAGGTTGGTGGGAAGCACGCTTTATACGACCTTAGAGCCTTGTATTATGTGTGCCGGTGCTCTAATCTTATCTCGAGTTGATCGGATCGTATATGGATGTCCTGACTTGCGGCATGGCGCTTGTGGAAGCATCATCGATGTATTTTCTATTAAGCATCCGATTCACCGTATTAAAATTGATTTTCTAGATTACACGGAAAAGTCGGCTCAGATGTTAAAACAATTTTTTAAACAAAAGCGGTTAAAATGAGACAGCTATTTGAAGAGATGATCGTCAATCAACAAAAAAAATTATTGAAAATTGCTAGCGAAATTGTTCCTAATATTACAAGTGATGATATTTTGCAGCCCAATGATTTTCCCGCTTTGGAAAACCATCCCTTTTTCAGATATGAAGAGGGCGTTCTGGAGGGTATTCAGGCTTGCCTAGCTGCTTACTGCATGGAAGAAGGGATTAAAAGGCTTTCTTCTTCATCTGCTTCTTAGAAATGCGGCGCATTCTTAGCTTTTCTTTCCAACTGAGGGATTCTTCCCCGTATTTTGAGACTTTGGATAGGCAAACATCCATGAAATGCTCGTCATCCATGATCGCTTGTCCTGTTTTAAAGTCGTAGACTTTGGCCTCTTTGTTAACATATTGAATATTGGAGTTTTGCCATCTTTTGCCGATGCGGTGCTTGAGTCGAATCAAGCTGTTTTCCAGGCGATTTAGGAAGGCAAAGGGGCTGTTGATTTCCCAGCGGAGTACGGAAAAGAGCCAAGCATAAAGACAGGGGAAGAAAAGACCGGTGAATTCAATGAAGTGGCCATTGACAAACTCAATCAAAATTTGTCCGCCAAAGAAGATAAGAGCAAGCCATTTGATTTTAATAGGAAGTGTCATGAAAAGGAGGATTTGCCTTTCGGGGTCGATCATCATCCACGCTGTCAGCATGAGAAATATCGCGCTTGAAGTTGAGCAATAGACAAAGGGGGCGCCGGTTGTAAATAATAAAGTCGCGACCGAAAGGCCCGTAAAAAGAAGGCCTCCAAAGAAAAGAAAGCAAAAATCGCGCATGCTACGCAGCGTTATAATAGATAAGGAGACAAAAAAGAGGAGGTAGAGGTTGAAAAACAGAGATAAAAGAAGGCTAAAACTGAGTGAAAGGGGGTGGGGATATAAGAATGCATAGCTCAAGAGTTGCCAAACAAAACCGTGTTTGAGGCCCCAGGCGGATAGGCCAAAAAGAGCATGAGGTGAAATGAACCCAAAAAAGGATTTAACTTGGGTGGCCAGTAGGGGAAAAGCCCCCATTAAAATGATGATCCATTGTAGGAGTTTAGGGGCGGTTGAAAAGACGGATGTTCTTGAATAATTCATAGTGTGTAGAAACCAACTTTTGAGTTCGTTTATGAATATGATAGCCCAACCGTTAAAAAATCACAATCAATTCAAAACATCGCTCATTTTGCAAATTTTTTTTTAAAAAATAAAATAAAATAAGGTGATAGATATTCAGGGCTTGTTTTTTTCCTTCCCTATCGGTATGCTTTAGGGCCTAAACATAACGTTATTTTAGTGGAGAAAAAATGAAAAAAGAAGGCCATCCCGATTATCAAGATATTCTCTTTATCGATACGGCAACCGGATCTAAGTTTGTCTGTGGAAGCACACTGAAGCCCAAAGAAACGCAAGAGCATAATGGCACGACCTATCCTGTGTCGTATTTATCTGTTTCATCTGCTTCGCACCCTTTCTTTACGGGCAGCCAACAGTTTGTTGATTCTGAAGGGCGTATTGATAAGTTCTTAAAGAAATATCAAACAAAAAAGCCTGTCCAAAAAAAGGAAGAGGAAGAGCCACCAAAGGGTAAAGCTAAAAAGGGTAAGAAATAAGCACCTTTATGGAAGCAAAAATTCAAGAGCTTCTTAAAAAACTGGATGGAGTTGAGGATCAGCTCGGACAACCTGAGGTTGTCAATGACAAAGTTAAATTTCGCGAGCTGACTCAACAACACGCTTATCTTTCCGAGCTTAAAGAGGTTTGGCAATCTTATCAAAAGGCTGTTAAAGACATCGCAGATAATGAAGAGCTGATTAAAGAAGAGAGTGATCCTGAGTTTGTTGCCATTGCTAAAGAGGAACTCCCTCCTTTGTATGGAAAAAAGGAAAAGCTCCAGCAGCAGCTTCACTCACTTATCGTTCCCCCGGATCCAACTGACAGTCAAAATACCATTTTAGAGCTTCGCGCCGGTACGGGTGGGGATGAAGCCGCTCTATTTGTTGGCGATTGTGTTCGTATGTATAAATTATATGCAGGGGATAAGGGTTGGACTGTTGATCCTTTGTCTTATACTGAGTCGGAGATAGGCGGTTATAAAGAATATATCATGGTGTTGTCAGGAAAAGATGTCTATCGCCTGATGAAATATGAAGCGGGGACTCATCGAGTTCAGCGCGTTCCTGAGACTGAGGCGCAAGGAAGAGTTCATACGTCTGCTATTACAGTTGCCGTTCTTCTCGAGCCTGCGGAAGATGAAGAGATTCATATTGATGAGACTGAGTTGAAAATTGATACATATCGCGCGTCCGGAGCGGGGGGGCAGCATGTCAATACAACTGATTCTGCCGTGCGCATTACGCATATGCCCACAGGAACCGTTGTCTATTGTCAACAAGAGCGTTCTCAACACAAAAATAAAGATAAGGCGATGCGCCTTCTTGCAGCAAAACTTGCAGAAGAATCTCAGAGAAAAAAGCACGAAGAGAGATCGTCGCTTCGTCAATCTCAGGTGGGAAGTGGAGATCGTTCTGAGAGGATTCGCACCTATAATTTTCCACAAAATCGTTTGACTGATCACCGCATTAATCTCACGCTCTACAAGCTCGACCAAATTATGAATGGTGACCTCGATATGGTGACTCAAGCTTTAGTTGCTCATTTTTACCAAAAGTCGTTAGAAAATGCAGGCGTCTGATTATTTAGCTCTTTGTCGGGATTCATTGGCGAGAAGGGGTGTTGCAATGCCTCGGCTCGTTGCCGAATCAATTTTATCCCATGTTTGCGGTGTGTCTAAAGATCAGGTTGAGTTTTACTCAGACCTTAGTCATGACGAGATGCTGCGAGCGGATAATCTTATCGAGCGGGTGCTAAAGGGAGAGCCATTTGAGTATGTGATCGGAAAAGTCGATTTTTATGGCAATGAGCTTTTATTGTCGAAGTGCGCTCTAATACCCAGATCGGAAACGGAGTTGATGCTCGATTTTGCAGCAAAAAGAGTGCGCGAAAAGGGGATTGAGACAGGGGTTGCTGTTGATCTTTGTTGCGGCAGCGGATGTCTTGGTCTTGGGTTCAAAAAGGCGTTTTTAGAGTTTGATGTCAATTTATGCGATATTGATCCGAGTTGCATTGCTCTTGCCAAAGATAATGCTCAAAGACTAGGTCTTGATGTGAGGGTATTGCTTGGAGATTTTTTAGAGCCTTTAAAAGCTGTCGGTGCCGACGTTGTTCTTTGTAATCCCCCTTATGTTAGTGAGCAAGAGTATGAAGAGCTCGATGCGAGTGTTAAAGATTTTGAGCCTAAACGGGCGCTTGTAGCTCCTGATGAGGGGCTTTATTTTTACCGTAAAATGGCTGAAGAGTTGCCGTCTTATCTCAACCCGGGGGCGCTCGTTTTTGTAGAAATCGGGGCAAATCAAGCAAATCAGGTGAGTCAAATTTTTAATACGACCTCTTTAAAGATAATCTCCTGCGAAAAGGATTTGGCAGGGCACGATCGCTTCTTTTTCCTTGAAAATCAATAATTTTTTGTTTATTATAGTCCTTTTTAAATCCATGTCTTCAAAAGGGTTGCCATGTTTGGTGCACTGACTGAAAAACTCCAATCACTAGCTGTGAGTTTGCGAGGTCAAAAGAAATTAACTGAAGAAAATATTGGAGAGGCCGTCCGTCAGGTGCGTCTAGCTCTTCTCGATGCGGATGTTAATTTTTCTGTTGTGAGTCATTTCATCAAGCAAGTTAAAGCGAAAGCTCTTGGCGAAGATGTTGTTAAATCCGTCACTCCCGGGGATCAGTTCATCAAGGTTGTCCATGATGAGCTCGTTTCTTTAATGGGGGGTGAAGAGGCTCGTCTCAATCTTAAAAGCGATTTAGCTGTGATTCTGCTTTGCGGGCTTCAGGGGTCGGGTAAAACGACGCACTGCGCTAAACTAGCCAATTACTTATCGGGCAAGGAGTTTTTGAAAAAGCCCCTTCTCGTTGCATGTGATCTACAAAGGCCGGCAGCGATTGAACAGCTTAAAACATTGGGCAGTCAGATTAACGTGCCTGTTTTCACCCTGGAGGGAGAAAATAAGCCATTAAAGGTAGCTAAGAAAGCGATTGAGTATGCTAAGGCGAATGGATTTGACGTCGTTATCGTTGATTCTGCCGGACGGCTTCATATTGATGAAGCTTTGATGGGTGAACTGAAAGATGTGAAAGCGTTTCTCGATCCCCATGAGACGCTTTTTGTGGCAAATGCAGCCCTAGGTCAAGATGCTGTCAAAACGGCAAAAGAGTTTGATGAGAAAATAGGGATTACCGGAACGATCCTAACAATGCTCGATGGAACGAGTCGCGCCGGTGCTGCAATATCTATTCGCGAGGTGACCCAGAAGCCCCTCAAGTTTGAAGGGATTGGGGAAAAAATGGGAGATCTTCAGCTTTTTAACCCGATTTCTATGGCTGATCGTATTCTTGGAATGGGTGATATTATCAATCTCGTTAAGAAGGCCAAGGATCATTTTGACGAGAGCGAAGCTGAAAGAATGCAAGAGAAAATGAAAAATGCCTCATTTTCTTATAATGACTACCTCAAACAAATGTCGGCATTTAAAAAAATGGGGTCATTTAAAAGTTTAATGACAATGCTTCCCGGAATGAATCAGCTCCCTGCTGATTTTGATATGTCGGGTAAGGAACTTGATCGGATGGAGGCAATGATCCTCTCAATGACAGAAGAAGAGAGAGAGGGGCTTGTGGAGCTAGAGCCTTCAAGAAGGAGAAGGATCGCGCAAGGTAGCGGGATGACCATTGATGATGTCAATAAAATGGTAAAGGGCTTTAAAAGAGTAAAGCAAATGTTTAAACAGATGCCAAAACTACAAAAAAAGATGAAGAAAAATCCCTTAATGTCTAAACTATTTAGCTAGAGTCCCGCGTCCAACTTTTTGGTTTTAATGCCATTTTTTGACTGTTTTAGGCTTAATTTGAAGATCACAGGCGGGTGATTAGATCAAAATTATGCCCAAAAGAGGCAAAAAAGGGTAAGGCGCTGAATGTTGATGCAATCTGTACCGTTCGGTATAATTGGCAAAATCAACTTTTTGGTCGTTTTTTTTCTTAATACCGATTAAACTGTTGCCTTAAAGTTATGAAGGAGAACTAAGAACATGGCACTCAAAATTCGTTTGCGTCAACAAGGACGTACAAATCACCGCTTATATAGACTGGTTGTAGCTGATTCACGCTTACCGAGAGATGGAAAGTACATTGAAAAAATTGGCTTGTATGACCCTCATCGCAAAGGTGAAGAAGATACTGTCATCAATCATGAAAGATTGGCATTTTGGATTGAGCAAGGCGCAGAGCTAACTGAAAAAACGGTTTCTTTAATTGCAAGAGGAGCTCCGGAAGTATATAAAAACTGGCTCAACAAGCAATTAGACAAGAGAAAAAAGCTTCTCGATAAAAGAAAAGCGAGAAAAGCTAAGGCCGCAGCTGCGTAAATATATTATTTTCCGGGGTGAGAGGGGCGCATGAAATTTGATATTCTTTCACTTTTTCCGGATTATTTTACGGGGCCATTTGATGTCAGTATCCTGAAGCGAGCTAAAAAGAATGGGTTGATTGATATCAATCTGGTTAATATTCGTAACTTTGCACATGATAAGCATCAGACTGTCGATGACCGTCCTTATGGAGGAGGTCCCGGAATGGTGCTTAAACCTGAGCCCTTAACTGAGGCGATTCGAAGTGTGAGAAGTGAAAAGAGCCATGTCTGTTTACTCTCACCTCAGGGGAAACTTTTAACGGCAGCGAAATGCCGCCGGCTCGCTCAATTGCCACATCTTGTATTAGTATGTGGCCATTATGAAGCCGTTGATGAACGCGTGATTGAGTCTGAGATTGATGAGGAGATAAGTATTGGCGATTATGTGCTTACATCAGGAGCACCGGCAGCCATCGTTCTCATCGATGCAATTTCTCGGTTTATTCCCGGAGTGATTGGGAATGAAGAGGCTGCAAATCAGGACTCTTTTGAGCAAGAGATGTTATTTGATGCGCCGCATTATACGAGACCGGAGGAGTTTGAGGGGAAAAGAGTTCCCGAAGTTCTTCTCAACGGTCACCATAAAGAAATAGAAAAGTGGCGAAGAAACAAAGCCTTATTGAAAACACAGCAGGTGAGACCTGATCTCTTGGATCAGTCAAACCTGTACAAAGAATGAACGTTTAGGAGAATTAAATGGGTCGTCCAGCTCTTATTGAAGCCATTGAAGCTGAGCAACTGAAAAAAGAAATCCCGGAGTTTAGAATCGGAGATAACCTCAAAATCTCTTTTAAGATTATTGAGGGTGGAAAAGAGAGAATCCAGTCTCTGACCGGGACAGTTGTAGCTAGAAAGGGAAGTGGTCTTTCTGAAAATATTACACTTTACAGAACTGCATATGGATCGGCTATGGAGCGTGTTTTTATGCTTCACAGTCCTCGCATTACAGACATCGCTGTTGTGAGAAAAGGTAAAGTTCGCCGTTCGAAACTTTACTACATTTGTGGTGTAATGGGTAAAGCGTCAAAAGTTAAAGAAAGAATCGGTAAAAAAAGCATTGTCGTAACAGAAGATGTGAAAGCCGAAACAAACAACACTGCAGCTGAAGCTGAGAATAACTAATTTTAAAGATCAGTGAACCTATTCTCATTAGAGAATAGGTTCATATGAGTTAAAAAAAACCGGCAATGGGACTATCGCCCTTATTGCTGGTTTTTGTCGTTTTTAACTCACCTTACGCAAAAATTTTCAGTATACAGATAACACTGTTATGAATTAAAGTGGCATCTTCAATTGAGTCGAAGATGTTGCAGAGAGAAAATGAAAAGCGATTGCATAATGAGGGCTATTTGCTCGTAGCCGGGATTGATGAAGCCGGGCGAGGTCCGCTTGCCGGGCCTGTCGTTGCTGCCGGAGCGATTATTTTAGATGACCGGGGTTTAGAAGAGATTCGGGATAGTAAAAAACTGACTTCCAAACAGCGAGAAGCAATGTTTGATGAGTTGAAAAAAAGTGATCGCATTGTCTTTGCGACAGGTGTTGTTTCTCATACACGCATTGATGAGATCAACATCTTGCAGGCGACATTTGAGGCAATGAAACTCGCTGTTGACGGATTAAAAATCAAGCCTGACTTTTTGCTCGTTGATGGTCATCTATCACCAAGGATGAAGATTCCCGATTTGCCCATTGTTAAGGGTGATACTGTTGAGCTTTCGATTGCGCTTGCTTCGATTATTGCTAAAGTGACAAGAGATCGAATCATGAGGGAAATCGATCAAAAGTATCCCGGATATGGGTTTAAAAGCCACATGGGGTATGGAACAAAGGCGCATTTAGTGGCTCTACATCAACTCGGGCCATCTCCTATTCATCGCAGGTCATTTGCCCCTGTGAAAGAAAGATTGCTTATTTAGTTATTCATCATTTTGAGGTATACAATTGGTTAAAAGTATGACGGCTTTTGGTCGAGCCGATATATCAACAGATATTGGTGATTTTTATCTCGAGATTTATTCCGTAAATAAAAAGAATCTCGATGTGAGTACTTTTGTCCCTAAGGACTTTTTTATGCTCGATCTCCACTTGAGAAAGTGGATTCAAAGGATTGCCGAGAGGGGGTCCATTTCAATCAGACTGATGCGAGAGGCAAAGAAAGGGGATCTCTGTGTTGAATTTGACGAAGAGAACTTAGGGGAGCTTAAAACGAAGCTCAATCAGATCGCAATGGCGCTCGATATGCCTCCTGTTCATTCAATCGAGTTTTTAGCTGAAATGTTCTTGCGCATGCCCCATCGAGAAATGCCGTTGAATCGTGAGAAATTCCTCGCTGACGTGCGTATTGTCTTTGATAAAGCCGCTAAAGATTGGATTGCTATGCGAGAGCGTGAAGGGGTTCATCTTGCTCAAGATATTGAGCAACGCTTGAATCAAATTGAGCAGCATGTTGAAGCTATCGAAAATGGCATGGATCGAGCACCTCAAAAATTTGCGGAGAAACTCAAAAATCGATTACAAGAAGCGGGGGTTTTCGAGCAAAAAGATGAGGAAAGGGTCATAAAAGAAGTTGTGGTCTTTTCTGAAAAGGTGGATACTACTGAGGAAATTATCAGATTAAAATCGCATGTTAAACAATTTAATGAGACACTCTGTCGTGATGAGTCAATGGGGCGAAAGCTCGATTTTCTTATCCAAGAGATGAACAGAGAAGTGAATTCTCTTGGGGTGAAATGTTTTGATTTAGAGATGATCAAACGTGTGCTGGAAATTAAAAGCGAACTCGAGAAAATTAGAGAACAGGTACAAAATATTGAATAAGAAAACACCAAGTTTAGTCGGGAATCTTCCCCAAGGCCTGGTTTTTGTCATCAGTGCACCTGCCGGAACCGGGAAGTCAACCTTAGCTCATATGCTATGCGATTATTTTGCGCCGCATGTCGTTGAAAGCACGTCTTGTACAACGAGAAAGCCGCGCAAAAAAGAAGTGCCGGGTCAACATTACCACTTCATGACCAAGGAAGATTTTCTTGCAAAGAAAGATCGCGATGAATTTTTAGAGTATGCCGAAGTTTTTGGGCATTATTACGGGACTTTAAAAAAAGATGTAGAGCAAATCATCAATAGTGGCAAGCACATCATTTTAGTCATCGATACTCAGGGGGCTCTCAAACTGAAAGAGTTTTTCAAAGCAGTTTTTGTTTTTATTGCACCGCCCTCACTGGAAGAGCTCAAAAAAAGGCTCGGGAATCGCAAGACGGAAAGCGATGCAATGATCCTTGAACGACTCAAATGGGCTGAAACTGAAATTGAGAGAGCCGAACATTACGATTACTTCATTGTAAACGAAAAGCTCGATATGGCTTTTGAGATTTTAAAAAGCATTATGATTGCTGAGGAATACCGCAATCGCGACTTATTATAAATTGTCAACAATATTGAATAGGGGGAAACATGGGTGTGAAACACCATTTAACGAATGAAGAGTTTGTGGAAGCGTATGCCAATAAATTTGAATTGGCTCTACACATCATCAGCATAGCACAAAATCATATTAGAGCCGGCGAAGAAGTTGTGTTAAGCCGCCTTTTAAATGAGATGAGAAAAGAGGCTCAAGCAAAAATGCATGAGTCTAAAATGCCGATTCAAAGCGATCACCCTGAGGTCTAAGAATGACCAAAAAGCGCATCTTAATCACTTCTGCTCTTCCTTATGCCAATGGGCCTCTTCATTTTGGTCATATTGCCGGGGCTTTTTTACCCGCTGATGTCTATTCTCGATTTCAAAGAGTGATGGGACATGATGTGCTGTATGTTTGCGGATCGGATGAATATGGATTTGCAATTTCGATGAGTGCTGAAATAGAAGGGCACACGCCGAAAGAGCATGTCGATATTTACCATGCGATTAACAAGGATTTTTTTAAAAAACTCAATATCGCTTTTGACCATTATTCGCGTACTACGAGTCCGATTCATACGGAGACTGTAGTTGAGTTCTTTCACGACCTCAAGGCCAATGGCTATGTTGAAGAAAAAGTAACCGAGCAGCTCTATTCAGAAGCGGATGATCGCTTCTTGGCAGATCGCTATGTGATTGGAACGTGCCCACGTTGTGGTTATGAAGAAGCAAGAGGGGATGAATGCCCAAAATGTGCAGCGAGTTTTGAAGCCTCTGATTTAAAAAATCCAAGATCTAAGGTCACAGGGGCCCCTCTCATAAAGAAGTCGACAAAACACTGGTTTTTACGCTTTGATCTTTTTAAAGATCGATTGAATGACTGGCTATCAACTAAAGACTGGAAGCCCAATGTCGTTGCTTTTGTAAAGCACTACGTTGAAAACCTCCATCCCAGAGCGATTACTAGAGATTCTGATTGGGGCATTCCCGTCCCTCTATCGGATGCGCAAGGGAAGGTCTTTTATGTATGGTTTGATGCTCCAATTGGATATATTTCAGCGACAAAAGAATGGGCAGAAAAAATAGGCGATAAAAAAGCCTGGGAAAAATATTGGTTCGATGAATCCACAGAGTATATTCAATTTATCGGGAAAGATAATATCCCTTTTCATGCGATTTTTTTTCCTGCGATGATTATGGGGCAAAATAAACCTTATAAACTTGTCAATCAACTTCCGGCGAATGAATTTTATAATTTTGAAGGAAAAAAATTTAACAAATCAACCGGATGGACCATTGACTTAGAGCGCTTTTTCACCCGGTTTTCTTCTGATCAAATCCGCTATACCATTGCGGCTAATGCGCCTGAGACATCCGATTCTGAATTTACGTGGCATGATTTTAAGCAGAGAGTGAATGGGGATCTCGTCGGTAAATTTGGAAACTTTGCAAATCGTGTTCTTACATTTATTGAAAATAAACTGGGTGAAGAGGAGATCACAATAGAAGCGCTTGATGAAAGAGATCAAGCTTTCCTCTCTCAAATTGAAAGCTTGGCTATTGAAACTCAACATGCCTATGAACATTTTAAAGTGAGACAAGCTGCAGGTTTGCTCATGCAACTCGCTGCACTTGGCAATGTCTACTTTGATCAAAAAAAACCATGGGTTCTGATCAGAGAAACAGAAGATAAACAGGCCCTACTTACGACAATGGCAAGTTGTCTTCATTGTTTGAAAGTGTTAGCTATTCTCTCTTATCCCATTATTCCCGAAGCAGCGCTTAAATTGTGGGATTTACTCGGTATTAATAAAGCGCTTGAAATGATTCATTTTAGAGATGAAATAGAGACGGTTTCTTCCAATCAAATGAAACTCAAAAAACCAACAATTCTTTTTTCAAAAATTGAGGATGACATGATGAATCAAGAAATGAAGCATCTCAAACAGGTTGAAGAAACGCCATCAACACCTTCATATGAGCCCCTGAAAGAGATGATCTCTTTTGATGACTTTCAGAAAGTTGATTTGCGGGTAGCTCAAATTCTCACAGTTGAAAATGTCCCCAAAAGTAAAAAACTCCTCAAACTGACAGTTGATCTTGGTTTTGAAAAAAGAACGATTGTTTCGGGAATTGCTCAGTCTTTTCCTGATATTGAAGTGCTTATTGGAAAAAAAATCTTAGTTGTAGCTAACTTAAAGCCTGCCAACCTTATGGGAATTGAGAGCCAGGGGATGATTCTTGCTGCGGGAGAAAAAGATCTCGACCTTCCTAGCCTTCAATCAGCTCACATTGGTGATAGAGTTTCATAATTTGTGGAGATGGATGATGAGAGTACTAGGTTGTATCAATACGGATCAAGTGAGACATCCGGCTTGCAAAGAGGTCATACGATGCTCTGCAATGACAACATGTGGAGCGGTTATTGCTCTGACCAATACAACGGGATATATGATATGGGGCGTTTTGGGCTTATCAGGCATTTGTCATCAGGAAGTAAAAGTGATTCCGGACTGGTCGTGTAAAGGGCTTTTAATAGGATGGTTAGCGAGCCTTCCTGCTGCCGGGATCGCAAGTGCCTATCTTGGTGCAAAATTAGGCCATCAGATCGTAGAACATTGGCTCCCGACTATACCGGAATAATTCCGTTATGCTCTTCTGACGTCTTTAGAATAGATTTCAGCATGGTATGGCGTTTCTTTACTTCGTCATTTTTTACTGCGATGGCAATCGCTTTTTTTGCTCCCACTAAAACGACTTGTTTTTTTCCGCGCGTAATTCCGGTATAAAGGAGATTGCGATAGAGCAATTTAAAATGGCTAGTATGGATCGGCATGATGATGCACTTGCATTCACTTCCCTGATACTTATGGATTGATACGGCATAGGCTAAAATGATCTCATCGAGTTCTGTGAAATCATATTCTACCGGCCGCCCGTAATACTCAACTTCAACAAATTGTTCATCGCGATCGATAAAAGTGATAATACCCACATCGCCATTAAAGACTTTTTTATTATAGTTGTTGCGGATCTGCATAACTTTATCGCCATCTTTAAAACTTTTTCCAAAGGCTTGGAGTTCATTCGTGGAAGAATTGAGCTTTTCTTGTAGTTTAAGATTGATCGCTTCCGTTCCAATGGGTCCGCGCTTCATTGGTGACAAGACTTGAATGTCTTGAATGGGGTCAAAATTATAATGCTCGACAAGACGTCGCACATTAAGGTCGACAATAAGCTCTAAAATTTGCTCGGGATTTTCCGCTTCGATAAAGTGAAAATCACCGGTTTTTTTTGGTGTGACATCGGGGAAAATGCCTCGATTGATCCGGTGAGCATTTGTGACGATACGGGAAAATTTTCCCTGTCTAAAAATTTCAGTGAGTTTTGTTGTGGGAAGGGTATTAGATTCGATCAGATCTTTTAAAACATTGCCCGCACCAACACTTGGAAGCTGATCAATATCTCCAATAAAAATAAGACGTGCTCTATCGGGGATAGCTTTTAACAAATGGTACATTAAAAATGTGTCAATCATTGAGGCTTCATCAATAATGATGAGATCGCAAGAAAGGGGGTTGTTCTTATTGCGTTTAAAGCCATGATTAGCAAAATCAAACTCCAAAAGCGAATGAATTGTAAAAGCTTTTTTACGCGTGATTTCCGACATGCGCTTAGCGGCCCTTCCCGTAGGAGCTGCGAGTAAAATATGCTCTGTTAATTTTTCGGTGATTCCAAGAATGGCTTTTGTAATGGTACTCTTCCCCGTTCCCGGTCCTCCCGTAATGATATGAATTTTTTCTGATACCGATGTCGCAATCGCCTCTTTTTGATGGGACGCAAATTGTAGGGAGAGCTTTGTTTCAATCCACTGAATTGCTTTGTCTTTTTCAACTTTTCTAAGGGCCGAGGTCTCATTTTTTAAACGCGTGAGCTCTTTTGCAATCCCCACTTCAGCGAGGTAATAGGGGCGTAGCCAAATAAACGGGAGATTGTTTTCCCCCACCTCTTTTTTAATAATACGCATCTCAGCAACTAGAGTTTCAATTGATTGGAGAATGGGCTCTTCCTCAATCTCCAAAATCTCTTTAGCTTTTTCTACAAGTTCATCTTGAGGGAGTCCGACATGTCCCTCTTCGCTCATTTTTCTCAGTGTATACTCAATGCCACTTGTGACGCGCTGAGGGGCATCACTTGCAATGCCCATGCTCTTTGCAATGCCATCTACCGTTTTAAAGCCAACACCAAGGAGTTCATTGGCAACTTTGTAGGGATCATCTTTGACTTTGTCAATGCTCTCATCGCCATATTTTCTGTAGATCTTTTGTGCAAGCGCCGTTCCCACTCCATGAGAGCGCAAAAAAACCATGACGTTGCGCACTTGCTTTTTCTCGTGCCAACAATCCTTGACTTTAGCAATTCTCTTAACACCAATTCCTTCGATTTCTAGAAGGCGATGGGGGGATTCATCGATGATTTGAAGTGTTTGCAAACCAAAGCGCTCAACAATGCGTTTGGCATATTTTTTGCCGATCCCTTTAATAGCTCCCGATTCTAAATAGCGCTGGATCCCGATTTCAGTATGAGGAGGGCGAACTTGGTATTCTGAGACTTCAAACTGTCTGCCATGCGCAGCATGGATTTTCCATCGCCCCTTACATGTGATTGACTCACCGGGGTCGATTCCACTAAGGATTCCTACAATAGTTACTTTGTCGCCTTTAAGGGGATTGAGGCGGGCAATAGAATAGCCATTCTCTTCATTTGAGAAAATTGAATGATCAAACGTCCCTTCTAATACTTCCATAAAAAACCATCGTCATATAATGAGTCATTAATCATAGGACAAAATGAGTCCCCCATCAATAGTTAATATTTGGCCCGTCATCCGATACCGCTTCATCACACGCCAAAAAACAATGCTTCTACTTATTTTGGTATAAGTCTCATCAGATGGCTTCCTATAAAAAAATCCCCTCCATGAATGGGAGGAAATTTTTTGACGGCCAAGGAATATTGGCTATTAATGGTTGGCCACGTGAGCTCCCCGCTTGGATCCAGGGAGATCGGCCTCTGTTCAAGAAAAAGTCTACAGGATTTAGCTCTCGATGAAAATAAAATTTTCAATCAAAAATTCTATTTTTGCTGAATCGATTGTTGATTTTAAATCTCATAATTCGTTAAGATCTTGGCATTCGCGTATTCCGGATTAGCTCAGCGGTAGAGCAGCGGACTGTTAATCCGTTGGTCGCTAGTTCGAATCTAGCATCCGGAGCATTAAATACAAGGCAGTTAGGTAAAAATCTAGCTGCTTTTTTTTTGCTGAAATTGCTTCATGGTGCATCAGTGGTGCAGTAAAAACTGTTTGCGAAACATTTGACTGCAAGCAAGAAGCTGATGATTGGACAAGAGAAGTCGAAAGACAAATTAAAGCGGGCAAATATCAATTTTCTCAACTAAGACAAAAGCACACCTTCAACGATCTTGTTGATCGATTCATTAGCGATGGCATATTAGAACACCATAAATCCTCCAATGATACTCGAAGACATCTTAATTACTGGAAAGATCGCTTTGGAACATACGCTCTTGTTTATATTACTCCGGAACTAATTTCTAAAGAAAGAAAACTCCTATTAGAGACTCCAACTATCAAGGGAGAAAAAAGATCTCCTGCAACTGTTAATTCGCTATGTAGCAGCGCTTTCTTCTATTTTTAGCTTTGCTTTCCATTTTTTACAGGATTCAGGAGAGAACCAGAAATTGATGCTTCTACGATTTATCAGAGATTTGTTATACTCAGACCAGTTACATTTCATGTAATCACCACAGGTAGGATTTGTTTTAGACGACAAAAACTTTACCTGTGGTTTTTTTATTTTATCAAGTTTTCATTTCAAATCGATTTTTCAGATATTCCTAAAAAGATTTAGAAAACAGAGCCGGTCTTTACGGCAATTTCGTTAAAAAATACCAATTGATTTTAAATCAAAAATGATTTCACATTAGCAATACAATCTTTTTATTTTTATGGTGCGTTATGAAAAAAATGTTCTTATCAATTTGTTCAGTAGCTCTATTGCATTCCTTGGGTTATTCCCAAGATGCTGCTGGCAATTATAATCTTATTAATAAACAAAATATGTTTATTGCAGATGTTACTGCTGATAGCATGAATACACAAAGCAGTGACTCTACAAATACTGACGCTTTTGCTAAAGCCGGATTTTTTGTTGGTGGTGAGTTTCTTTATTGGAAATTAGATATTCCAGGACAAGATTATGCTATTACAAGAGATTTTCCTGCAGAAACATATTCTCCTGATGCGCGCTCCGCTCTTGCAGGAGATTTACAAACAATTGGCTGGAGCTATAAGCCAGGAGGACGTGTAACTGTAGGTTATCGTGAAGGAAGAGACCTTTGGGAAATTACAGGTGACTACACTTACTATAAGACAAGTAAAAATAATTCCTCAAGTCAACCATCAGGTATTTATGGTAATTATGTAGGCACAATGCCAGAGGTTACCTCAGGATCTTCACTAGTGTCGGGATCTTCTTCTTCAACATTCAAATACCAAATCGCTGATTTATTTTTGGGAAGAGCAATTAATGTAACTCCATATATCAATCTTCGTGTTAAAGCAGGCGCTAAAGGTGCTTTTATGCATCAGGATTGGTCTGTTTTTTATACAGCCAATAATGCAAGTACAAGCTCACACCAAAATAATTTTCACTACAATGCATTTGGATTATTTGGTGGATTTGATGCTAGATGGAAAATTTGGGGAGGTTTAGATATTTTCCAAACTTTGGATTTTGCTGGAGTATACGGTAAATATAAATATTTCTTGTTTACAAGAGATGATTCTGTTGAACCAGGTATCTTTGACAAACTTACTAATAACGATAACCGCACTATTTTCACAACAAGATTGTTAGCGGGCCTTGGATGGCAATGGTCTTGGGATTGGTTTGGTATTAGATTACAATTAGGTTATGAACTCAATACTTGGTTTAATCTTGCACAAAGCTATCGTGAAATAGGAGCAGATGTTTCATTAAGAAGTTTAACATATTCTAATTTAAGCTTAGAAGGTTTGAATGCTGGCTTAACGTTGAATTTCTAGTTTAGATCAAATAAAGAGCCTTTTTATGGAAAGGCTCTTTATTTTTTGTCATTTAATAATAAAAGAATTGCCAATCTGCAACAAAGAATTTTGTATACACAATCAAACTGAAGAGTTGGCGAGAAGGGGCGTGCCGACGGGGCTGAAGCGATCCCTGACACGGCTTGCTAAAGCTTTCCCCAGTTCTGACAGGGGACTCAATCGTGATAGACTGTTTAGAAATCCAATGACCGCCATTTTAAACTCATCAAAACCTTCATAATAAGTGTTATATAACACTCTTTCTTTCAGTAATTTCCATAACCGTTCTATCGGATTTAAATTCGGACTATATGGCGGTAAAAAGTGCAATTTGATCTTTGATCCCTCAACATAACATCTTACCTCCTCATTGCGGTAGTATCTCGCATTATCACAGAACACATGCACCGTTTGCGCTACAGGATACGCTTCTTCTATTTTCTTAAAAAAAGCCAGCGTAGAGGCCGTATTCAACGTCTTATCCTCATGAAGAACTACTTTTTTATTCAACATATCGATC
>JAIPIG010000033.1 GCA_021734805.1 Simkaniaceae bacterium | reverse complement strand
CAATCCCCCCAACACAAGCGTTATATAGCAAGCCGCCTCGGCTTGGCCTTTGTTATTTCGGAAGAAGAGGGAGGGGGCACGAGCGAAGTGAAGTGCAGTCCCCGGAAGGGGACCGAAGGCGAAGCCGAAGCCAATCCCCCCAACCCAAGCGTTATATAGCAAGCCGCCTCGGCTTGGCCTTTGTTATTTCGGAAGAAGAGGGAGGGGGCACGAGCGAAGTGGTAGTAGCAGTCCCCGAAAGGGGACCGAAGGCGAAGCCGAAGCCAATCCCCCAACACAAGCGTTATATAGCAAGCCGCCTCGGCTTGGCCTTTGTTGTTTCGGAAGAAGAGGGAGGGGGCACGAGCGAAGTGGTAGTAGCAGTCCCCGGTAGGGGACCGGAGTTTTTTGTTTCTCAAAGAATGCATTTTTCGCTAAAATATTTTTTGCTCGTGGGAAAATGGATAGATTTGGTAAGTTTCACACGAAAAAAAAGATCGGTCTCTCTAAGATTTTTTAAGAGAAAGTTATGAAGTGTCCATTTTGTGGAGATCAAGAGATTAAAGTCACTGATTCTCGCAATGCAACAGATGCGAATGCGATCCGAAGACGGCGCGAGTGTCTTGCATGCAAAAAGCGATTTACAACGTTTGAAACGGTAGATCTAGCCATTCAGGTGAAAAAGCGCGATGGAAGATATCAAGACTTTAGCATTGAAAAGCTCATTAGCGGCTTATCTTCTGCCTGCCGTCACACTCGAGTGAGCCATGAGCAGGTTTTGAAATTGGCGTCTGAGCTTGCCAGTGCAATCATGGACAAGGGATTAAGAGAGATTGCCACGATTGAAGTGGGTGAGATGGTGATGGAAAAACTCAAAGCACTCGATACAATTGCTTATGTTCGATTTGCTTGTGTCTATCGCCGGTTCAAAGATATGGACGAGTTGATTGATGCGATCCAATCGGCATCATCGTCTGAACCTGTTTTGAAATATTGAATGAAGGAAAAAGTATGGCATTGACGAAAGAGCAAATTGAAGATTTTCGAGTTCGATTAGAGAAGCTGCGTCTGCAATATATGCATGCAATCCGTGGATCTTCTGCCGATGTTAAAATCGGGGAGGAGAACAAAGTGCACTCACAACATCAGGCGGATCAGGGAACGGATGATTTTGTTCAATCTGTGAGCATTGAGGTGAGTAGTCAAGAGACGCAAATTTTATATCAGATTGAAAGAGCCCTTGAGAAAATTGATGAGGGGACTTATGGGGTTTGCGATCTGACCGGGGAGGAAATCCCGCTTAAACGCCTCGACGCTATTCCATATGCAACAATGACCATTGCTGCGCAGGAAAAATGGGAAAAGGGTCAAGTTTCATGACGATCACAAAAAAATCTCTGGTGATCTCTTGGATTTATATTGCTTCTCTCTTTTTGATTGATTTTGCAGTGAAGGCTTGGGCGATGGATCACGTTCATTTAATGAACTGGCTCTATCCTTCTTATCCCTATGGTGGAATTGGTGTTTTTCAAAACTTCTTGGGCATCGATTTTAGCATCAATTATGTCCAAAACACCGGAAGTGCTTGGGGACTTTTTAGTGAGTATCCAACGCCTCTATTTATTGTCCGATCGATTCTCGTCTTTCTACTGTTAATGTATCAGTATTTTTTTATTAAGAAGGCATCTTATATTTTCCCCATTACGATGATCATTGGAGGTGCGCTCAGCAATCTTGTCGATTGTTACACCTACGGTTTTGTCATTGATATGTTTCACTTTAATTTGTGGGGATATCATTTTCCCGTTTTTAACGTAGCGGATATATCGATTTGCTTGGGTGTCTCTGCATTAATTTATTTGTCAATGAAAGAGAGTCTTGAGGCGAAACGTGCCCGCGCCCTTTAATCCTCTGCAAGCCTCCCGATTTATTTCACATTATGCTCTCTTGGATCCTAAAACAATGAGGGCGCTTTTACATGAGCTTGGGTGCTCTGTTTATAATGTGTCAAAAGTCTTAAGCGAGCAAGAGTGTAAGGATTATGGCCCTTTTTTTTTGGAGCGCTACACAGACTATATCAATGCGCTTTTCAAGGCTGATTTTGATCCTAAGCTCTTCCGGAAAGACCTCACATGCGCGCTGACACTTGATATGGAAGCAGTCGTCATTCAAACATTGCCGGGGCAACGCTATTTAGCCAAACCCCAATATCCCATTGTTCAGCTCGGAATTTATCAGTTCATCATAGGCGATAACGGACGGATCTTGCACCATGTGTTGGGGAAGGAGTCGATCTGTTTTGGGCTCGAGTGGTCCTATCCACAACTCTACCGGGATCCAAAAACGAAGCAAAATTTAAATGCTTTGAAAGAGGCTCCTAATCATGTGTTATGGAAGAAGATCACGACTTGGATGCGCAAAGAAACCCATCTCTTGAAGATAAAGCGAGGGGATGAGACAATTCCAACTCAGCTGCGGCTCGATCCGCTCTTAAATGATCAACTTTATCGAATGGGGGGACCCCACATATGCCTCGTGTCATCATAGCAGCCATTGGTGATGAGCTCTTAAAAGGGAAAACACTCAATTCAAATGCCCATTTCTTATCCCATCTTTTAACTGAAGAGGGGTTTGAAGTTCAGGGGCATGTGACATCAAAAGACGCACCAAAATCCATCCGATCCATGCTGGAGTGGGGATTTCAACAGGCGAATGTCGTGATCTCAACAGGAGGGCTTGGACCTACATGCGATGATCTCACGAAAGCCATTGCCTCTGAATATATGGGCTATTCCCTGCAGTTCAATCCCGATGTGGCTCAAGAAATTCAAGGGCGTTTGGGCTCATCGCCCTCCATTCAAAATCAAGCCACATTGCCGGAGGGCGCCCCTTTGTTAAAAAACAATTTAGGGACAGCCTATGGAATGGTTTTGGAAAAGAAAGGGAAATTGCTTATTTTAATGCCCGGCGTGCCTCCTGAAATGAAGGCAATGGCTAAGAGTGCCCTCATCCCCTTTTTAGTGGGGAGATTCCCTCCGATTGAAAAAGGATATCAGCAGACCTTCTATTTGACGATGCGAGAGGAAAATCAAGTAGATCCTTTTCTGCGCACGCTCAGTCTGCAATATCCCCACGTTTCAATCGGGATTTATC
Source organism: Simkaniaceae bacterium (assembly GCA_021734805.1). Lineage (NCBI taxonomy): Bacteria > Pseudomonadati > Chlamydiota > Chlamydiia > Parachlamydiales > Simkaniaceae > Simkaniaceae bacterium. Next base: position 15,600 of record JAIPIG010000033.1, on the reverse strand, counting down.
CCGCTTATGGGCATCTTACCGTTCGTTTTTCTTCAAAAGAGGGAATTGATAAGGTGTGCGATGCATTTGAAAAGGAGTTTGAGGAGTATTTATATGATTCGGAAGACGGTACGATTGAAGGGGCCCTCTATCAACTCATGACAGAAAAAAAACAATCACTGGCTGTAGCGGAATCATGCAGTGGAGGCACTATTGCGGCAAAAATCACGCGCCTTGCCGGGGCGTCAGATTATTTTGTGGGAGGTGTTGTCTCCTATAGCAATGAGATGAAAATGAAAGCCCTCGGTGTATTATATGAGACGTTGATGAGATATGGGGCCGTATCAAGAGAAACGGTGATTGAAATGGCAAAAGGGGCTTTAAAGCTCACGGGAGCAGACTATGCCCTGGCCATTTCAGGCATTGCGGGCCCTAGTGGAGGCAGTGATGAGAAGCCTGTCGGAACGGTCTTTGGCGCTATTGCACATCGAAATGGTGAAATCGATGCAGGATTAATCCCCCTCCGTTTGAAAAATGAAAGGGCATTGATTATAGAAACAGCATCAAATCTGATATTGGGTATGCTCTATCGCAAGGTGAGATATGGTAAAAGGAGTTTGGCGTGACATATGAATTAATCGATACGGGAAATGGGAAAAAATTAGAGCGGTTTGGAAAACACCTGCTCGATAGGCCCTGTTTTCAAGCAATTTGGGAGCCCAAATTATCTCAAAAAGAGTGGGATGCTGCAGAGTACTGCTTTTCACGTGAAGGGCAAAATCATTGGAAGAAAAAGGGGCGGGATCACTCATGGGGGATCGAATTCGAAACGCTCCAATTCAAACTCGTGCCAACTGATTTTGGGCATATTGGGCTTTTCCCTGAGCATGCGAGGTTATGGTCTTGGATGAAACCGCACATTCAACAGGGTTTTGAGTTGCTCAATTTGTTCGCATATACCGGAGCGGCGACACTTGCCGCGGCGCGCTTGGGCGCCTCCGTATGTCATGTTGATTCATCCAAAAAATCGGTTGCTTGGGCAAAGGAGAATGCCGAGTTGAATCGCTTTCAAGATAAACCGATTCGCTGGATTGTGGAAGATGCGGTGAAGTTTGTAAAGCGAGAGGTGAAGCGCGGGCGCCAATACAATGGCATCATTCTTGATCCCCCCTCCTTCGGTCGGGGTGCGCAGGGACAAGTCTTTAAAATAGAAACCGATTTGCTCCCCATGTTGAAAGAGTGTAAAGAGCTCTTGGAAGAAAAAGGAAAGTTTCTCATCTTATCTTGTCATACTCCGGGTATTTCCCCTCTTATTTTGGAAAATCTCTTGCGTGAGGTATGGGGAAATGTGGCCTTCGAGTCAGGGGAAATGCTGATCGAGGGCAATGAAAGGTTTGTTCTTCCGGTGGGCAGTTTTGCGAGGTGGCAACGTCATGGTCAATAGAGATTGCATTAAGATAGAAAGTGTTCAAAATCCCAAAATCAAACTCATTGTCAAATTAAAAGATAAGCGCGATCGGGATAAGACGGGGCTTTTTTTTATTGAAGGATATCGGGAAAGTTTGCGCGCGTTTGAAGGTCATGTCGATATTGATATGATTTTTTGTTGTCCCGCTCTTTTTTTAAAGGACAATGAATGGGCGTTAATTCGCAATATTCAGATGAAGGGGGCAGAGATTTTTGAAGTGTCTAAAGAGGTGTTTCAAAAGATTTCAATGCGCGATCGCCCGGATGGTATGGCTTTGATTGCAAAGCAGAAGCGACTGGGGTGTGTTGAGCTTGAACGATTGCTTGAGACGACAAAAACTCCTTTTTTATGTGTAGCTGAGTCGATTGAAAAGCCGGGGAATTTAGGCGCTATTTTGCGATCATGTGATGCGGCGGGTGTTGATGGGCTGGTGGTTTGTAATGAGTGTACGGATGTCTTTAATCCAAATGTTGTCAGAGCGAGTGTGGGAACGCTCTTTACGGTTCCGATTTTTCAAATGACAACACAAGAAGCCATTGAATTATTCAAGCGCTACCGCGTTAAAGTTGTGGCAACGACGCCTTCTGCAACGCAACTGTATACGGCTGTTGATTATCGCTCAGGGTTAGCTATTGCGATGGGGACTGAACAAGTGGGTCTTACTGAGGTGTGGTTTGATCGCGCATTTGAGCAGGTGTACATTCCGATGAAAGGGCATGCCGATTCGCTCAATGTTGCCAATGCAACAACACTTTTACTCTATGAAGTGTTGAGGCAACGCTCTTCATGAATGTTTTATTTGAGGATCATCATCTCATCATTGTGGAAAAACCGGCAGCTCTTTTGACTCAATCCACAGACAGAGAATCTCAATCCCTTGAAAATGAGGTGAAGAGCCTGCTTCAAAAAAAATATCACAAAGAAACGATCTTTTTAAAATCGCTTCATCGGTTAGACAAGGATGTGAGTGGGATTGTGATGTTTGCTCGATCATCCAAAGCGGTAGAGAGAATGGCGCGGGCGATCAAAGAACATCGCGTCACAAAAAGATACTGTGCCGAAGTGGAAGGAGTGATTGAACAACAGGAAAAAACACTGGTTCACTTTTTAGAAAAAAAAGAGTTTCGCTCGATTGTTCATCATCGAGAGGTTGAGGGGGCAAAGCGAGCTCAGTTGCATTTTAAGGTCATCGAAAGAAAGCGCCATACAACGCTTATCGACATCGATTTAATCACAGGCCGCTATCACCAAATTCGCGCGCAGCTTTCTGCTTTTGGACATCCCATCGTTGGTGATGTTAAATATGGTGCAAAATCATCGAGCGGACATATTCATTTGCGCCATTATTATCTTCAGTTTATTCATCCGGTCACGCAAAAAGAAGTTGTAGTGGATTTAAATCGCTTCATTTTTTAACATATCGAAATGAAAAACGACATATTAAAGTCAGTTGAAGATGCAATCCGTGCAGCTAAACTTCTCAAATCAGATGAAGCTATTTTGTTTATTGAGCAAGTGGCTGAGGCCATTGCCGTAGCGTATGCCAATCGAGGTAAACTCCTGATTGCCGGCAATGGGGGAAGTCTTTGTGATGCCATGCATTTTGCTGAAGAGCTCACAGGCTATTTTCGAAAGAAGCGGCGTGCATTTCCCGCCATTGCTCTTTGTGATCCCGCGCACATGTCATGTGTTGCGAATGATAGTGATTTTGAATCTGTTTTTGCTCGCAGTGTTGAAGCGTATGGACAAGAAGGAGATATTCTTGTTGTATTATCGACAAGCGGCAATTCGGCAAACATTGTCCATGCCGTTGAAATGGCTAAACGATTGGGACTTTTAACGGTGGCTTTTCTCGGTAAATCAGGTGGGCAACTAAAAGATCAATGCGATTATGAATGGGTTGTGTCGGGATTTGATTATTCCGATCGGATTCAAGAAGCGCATATGGCGGCGATTCATATTATTATCGAGATGGTTGAGCGCCGGTTGATCTATGCCCCGGCCGAAAACAATCTTTTGACTGCAGCTAATGTGTAATGAATCCATTCTCTCATCGCATTGAAATGACAATTGTTCGAGCCATTCGTGAAAAAAAGCGAAAGGGGCTTCTTTTTGTACTCTTCTTGATCAGTCAATGTTTTAAATTCATCGTCTTCATTCGAAATCGCCTTTATGAGTGGAAAATATTTTCATCGCATCGAGCGCGAGCTCCCGTCATTAGTATTGGAAATATTGTTGCCGGGGGGACGGGGAAAACACCCATGACGATGATGCTTATCGAGGCTCTAAAAAATGAGTATCCGTTAGCTGTCATCTCTTCCGGATATCGGCGCGCCCTTCAGCGCGATGCGCGCATCGAGCTGAATGATCCCAATGCACCGCTCATGGGCGATGAACCCTATTTGATCGCAAAAAAATATCCGGATGTGCATGTCTATTCAACGCGCGACTATTTAAGGACCGCTCTGTCAATTGAGGAAAAACTGATTCTTCTTGATGATGGGTTTCAAAAAAGAAAGCTCGAGCGCGATTGTGATATGATTTGCATGAGAGCCGATGATTTATTGGGTGAAGGGTATTTTCTCCCCAGAGGTTTTTTACGTGATGATCCCAAACGGCTTAAAGAGTGTGATCTGATTTGCATAATGGGAATAAAGAATGAGGAGCAGTATCAAGAGATATGTGGTCAACTCCGTAGCTTTTCAAAAGCTGCTGTGATCGGTGTGAATTGGAGAGCAGAGGCGATTCTCCCTCTAGATCCTAGAGATAAAGTCCTTGCCCCCGGGGCCTTAGTGGCTGCTTTTTGCGCCATTGCCAACCCTTCGAGTTTTTTAGAGACACTTCACCAAACCGGATTTCAATGTATTGCATCCAAAGCCTTTGCCGACCATAGTTTTTTTGATCAAAAAGAGCTTGAGTTATTTGCAAAAGAAGCGGCGCTCAAAGGCGCTTCTGCTTTAATTTGCAGCGAAAAAGATGTGGTTAAAATGGATCCTACTCTTTCCTTGAATCTCCCGATTTATCATCTAAGCGGGAAATTAATGATTGAATATGGTATAAAGCATTTCAACGATTTGATAAGCCAAGTAGTCAAATGGAAAGAAGCACAACATTGGAATACATATGAAGTTAAAGCCATGGATTAAAATTTTAATTGGTCTTGTTTTAGGGATCGCTTTTGGGCTTATTGCCCAAAGAGAATTTAAGTTTTTATTTCTGCTTGGCCGAGCTTTCATCGATTTACTTAAAATGGTTGTTGGGTTAATCGTTTTTTCGTCCATTACAATTGGAATATGTCATATTCACGACCCTAAAAAGCTAGGCCGCATTGGAGGCCGCACGCTCTTGTTTTTTGCCGGAACGACAATGATATCGATTACCTTTGGGATTCTTCTGGCCATTCTTTTAAAACCCGGAGCTTCTCTACATCTTTCTCTGGAAAATGTCGAGCAGACGAACCGGATGGGGATTGGTTTTTTAGATTTCATTGCGAACATTATTCCCTCGAATCCTTTTGCAGCCTTTGTGAACGCCGATATTTTACAGATCATTGTTTTTGCCGTCTTTTTTGCTTATGCTTTGATTCTAACAAAGGAAAAAAGCGCTCCCGTATTGAATTTTTTAGAGTCGATTTCCGAAGTGATGCATTCGCTAACGCATGTGATTATGAAATACGCTCCAATTGGGGTCTTTGCCCTTATCGCCACATCTGTCGGTTCGATTGGCCTGCGTGTGATCATGCCCCTGCTTTCATTTTTAGCATGTAACTATATCGCAGTGATTTTACAGATTGTGATTGTCTTTTCTCTTTGTCTTAAGTTTTTAGCTAGGATGAATGTCGGACCTTTCTATAAAGGGATGAAAGATGCGATTGTTCTTGCCTTTACGACGTCGAGTAGTTCTGCAACGTTGCCCATTTCATTAGAATGTACGCGAGAGCATTTAGGAATATCGGAAGATATCTCGGGCTTTGTCATGTCACTTGGCTCGACAATTAACATGAATGGGGCTGCTATTGGTCAGGCCGTTGCTTCTTATTTTATCGCACAGGCATATGGTATCGAGCTGGGGTTATTTAAAGTGGTTTTACTCTACATCACTTCTTTGCTTTCAGCTATTGGTGCTGCGGGGATTCCCGGAACGGGTATTGTGATGCTCTCGATGGTATTGAATGCGTTAGGCCTTCCCCTTGAGGGGATTGCGCTTGTGGCCGGTGTCGATCGATTAAGAGAAATGGTCTCAAGTGTTGCTAATGTTTTAGGTGATGGTGTGGCTGCCGTATATGTAGCGCGCCGAGAAAATCAGATTAATGTGAATAGGTATAATGCCGTGACATGGCTTGAGTAAAAGATAGGGTGAGAGATGGAAGAAAAATTCGAAGTGAAGATGCCTAAATTGGGAGAAAGTATTGTCAGCGCGACGATTGTCACTTGGTTTAAGAAAGTCGGTGATTTTGTCAGCTTAGATGAGCCTCTTCTCGAAGTTTCAACAGATAAAGTCAATAGTGAAATTCCCTCGCCGGTTGCAGGTGTGCTTGCCGATATTAAAGCGCAGCCGGATGAGACACTCGATGTGGGTGCTGTCATTTGTTTAATTGCTGTCGGTGAAGCTGCGGCAAACCGCACTGAAGCGACGACAAGTGAGACTGCTCAAAAAAATGAGCCTCAAGAAGATATGGGAGATTTTTATTCTCCTGCCGTGTTGAGGTTTGCGCGTGAGAACCGCATTTCCATGGAAGAGCTCGAAAAAATCCCGCGCACCGGTGGGGGTGGCCGACTCAGCCGCAAGGATATACAAAATTATCTCTCTGAAAAAGACTCAAAATCCCCTCTGGCAAATCAAGAGCGGGTTAAAATGAGTGGCATGCGTAAAGCGATTGCAGACCATATGGTCAAGTCCTTTTATGAAGCGCCCCACGCGAGCCTGATTGTCGATGTCGATATCACAAATATTATGCATCACATCAAAGCAACCAAAGAGGCTTTTTTTAACGAGCATGGTTATAAACTCACCATTACATCGTATATTGCCGATGCCATCGCAAAATCGGCTTTAGAATATCCGTATATTAATGCTTCTCTAGATGGTGATACGATTGTCCTCAAAAAGTTTGTCAATGTGGGCATTGCCGTCTCTGTTGATCAGGCTGTGCTTGTTCCCGTGATTCGCAATGCGCATAAATTGACAGTCGCTGAAATTGCCAAGCAAGTGGCTGATTTAGCGGCGAGGGCAAAAAATCATGCACTGCACCCCGATGATGTTCAAGCGGGAACGATCACAATGACGAATTTTGGAATGGGTGGAGCACTCATCGGCATACCCATTATTCGCTTTCCTGAGGTGGCTATCATTGGAGTGGGTAAAATCGAAAAAGCTCTTTGTGTTATGGAGGATGACTCGACACAAATCCGGCAAAAAGTACATCTATCCCTCACCTTTGATCATCGGGCGATTGATGGAATGTATGGGTGTGAATTTCTTGCGGGCGTCAAGCGCCGCTTAGAGACTCATCTTACGCAAAAATGAAGCGTTATCTTTTGACAAGTTTTTATTATAAAGGTATATACTGAGCGCAAATGATGGGGACTAGTGAATTATTCCAATCAGGCGCTAGCTATTGTAAATATCGAAAAAAAGAGAGCGACGATATCGATTGAATGTAAGTTCAATCGATACTTGGCATGGTTAAAAAAAGCGTCTCTTTTTCTTATTTTTTTTGATCGTCAGCACCGGCGCCGGTATGTAGCCCAAGGAAAAGTAGCATTCAATGGGGCGCCGTTTACACTATTTGACAATGAACAACAGATTGAGATTGCAATAGGTTCCTTTGAGGGAGCGGCTTCTTTCGGCACCATTCATTTATCCTGTGCTGAAGGCGTAGAAATGGATTCTTTTTACGTAAAAATAGTGCAACCTTTTGGGGTCATGGCGGAATCGGACTGGATAGGTTCTGATGAGCCCTACTCTGATGAAGCTCTTCTTGCAAAAACATGCGCGGTGATTCCCTGTTATAATGTAGCTTATTTTTGCAAAGACGTTGTGATGGGAGCGCTTGCGTTTGCAGGACAAATTGTTCTTGTTGATGACGGATCAACAGATGATACGGGGCCTATTTTAAAGGGCATGGCCGATCAAATGCAAGATAGGGTCCACTATCTTCCTTTCAAAAAGAATCGGGGGAAGGGGTTTGCCTTGATTGCCGGATTTCAATATGCCCTTGATCATTGTGATTTTGAAGTAATGGTAACGCTTGACGGAGATGGCCAGCACCACGGCAAAAATATTCAAAGGATAGCTCAAAAAGTCAATGAGGGCTATGAAATGGTGATCGGAGCGCGCGCCTTTCATCAAATGCCCTTCAGAAGTCGCTTTTCTAATTTAGGAATTTCGATTTTACTCAAGATGTTTTATCTACATGCCCCCATTGATACCCAGTCGGGGATGCGGGGCTTTAGCCACCATTTTGTGCGCGATTTGGTCAAAAAAATTGCGGGCGGGCACTATGAAATGGAATTTAAATGTCTCCTCATTGCGCTGAAGCAGCAGAGAAAAATCGCATCGATTGAAATTCCAACCGTATATATCAATAAAAACAAATCATCGCACTATAGCATTTTAAGAGACTCATTCAAAATATTGGGAGTACTATTTCATTATGGATTTAGCAAAAAATAAAGTGCTATTGTTGGAGCTCAACGAATTCAACCCCGATCTACTGAAAGAGGCTTCAAACATTTTAGGGTTGAAAAACATCCAAAAAATGCTCTCTATGGTCGAGACAAAAACATTCACGGATGATACTTACGAGAGCGATTTTTTAGAGCCGTGGGTACAATGGGTTTCTGTGCATACCGGCAAGCCCTCTTCAGAACATCAAATCAAGCATTTAGGCGATGTTCCTCATCTCACGACAAAGCAGCTGTGGGAAGCGCTCTCGGGAAAAGGGGTGACAAGCGGCATATGGGGCGCAATGAACGCTAGCTTAAATTCGACAGAGCAGGCCCTTTTTTTTCTTCCCGATCCATGGACTGCTTCTGAAAATGCCCACCCTAAAGAGCTGCAGCCCCTACTCGATGCGCTGCGCCTTGGTTGTAAAAACTATCTCAATCTATCTTGGAAAAGAAAGGGAAACCTCGTTGGGCGCTTGATTCGCTTTTTGCACTCAAGGCATTTACTGGGTCTTGTTATAAAAGAGATTCCCCATGTACTTCGCACTGCCCTGCGGTTCAAAGGAGAAGCCTTCGCCTTCATTTCACTATTTGATTTGCTATCAACACGCCTTTTTTTAAAGATGAAAGATGAAGTGAGGCCCGATTTCTCCCTCTTATTTCTCAATAGCATTGCCCATTTACAACACCATCATTGGAAGGGATTTGATTATCAAAACAATCCACGACTGATCTATGGCCTTCGCTATTTAGATCGGATGCTCGAAGCTATTTTTGATGGTATGGGCTCTGATGATATGATCATTGTAACGAATGCCCTTTCTCAAAAAAACACCAATGAGGAAACGCCTTGGATTTTATACAGGCAGATCGATCAAGCGTCTTTCTTAAAGACAGCTCATATTGTATTTGATCGTGTTGAATCGCATATGACGCATGATGCCCACATCTTCTTTGCCCGGCCTGAAGAGTGCCTTAGAGCAAAGAAGATTCTCGAAGAAGCCACAATTGAAGGGGAGAAGCTCTTTTTAATTGAATACTATCCCCAAGATCCGCTCAAGCTTTTTTATCGCATCGTTTTCACAGATAAAGTAGAAAAAGAGAGCGCCATAAAAATTAATGGGTTGTCTTTCCGCTTTTTTGATTTATTTAAAGCCATTGTGCGCCGTACGGGGAAACATATCCCTCATGGCGTCATCTATTGCAATCGAGAAGTGTTTCCGAAGAGCATGAAAAATCATGAGTTATTTCCTGCCATTTTGAAACTCTACAATTAAAAATAAATTAACAGCGACCCTTTGAAGTTGAGATCGCGATAGGGAAGGGTATCTCTAAAGTAGTGGCTCTCTAAATTGAAGCGCCACATGTCTTTATAGCGGTAGCTAAACTGGCCGGTAATTTTATTTGCCGTGAGAAATTGTCTATCGGCAATGAAGACGTCATTCCCAATGGGCTGGAATAAATTGTGGGTCATTTGCCACTGATGTTCATAAATCAGTGCAATGCGCGCGCGCGCTTTAATATCCATATGAACATCAAGCCCGAGCGTGTTGCGATATTGTTGCTTAAAGGAGTAGTAATTGATATTGAGCTTGTGAAAATGCCCGTGTTCAAATCGGTATATTGCGGTGATATATTGAGCCAGTTTAGGAAGTCCAATGAGCCCCTCGACCAGTTCCGTATTTTCCCAATTGTTTAAGTTGTCATGAATGATAACGTGCGTGATCGTGGCGCCGATTTCAGGTCGAAGAGGGGAGGCGACGCGGTAGCGATAGGTTGCAGATAAAAAATCAGTCCGAAGCAATTCGGAGGTCATATTGGAAAAATTTTTGATAATAAAGGATTCGACATGGGCATCCATGACAAACAGCTGTCGGTCACTGTGGTAAGAGATATTTGTTCCGGGCTCAAAGCGCGTCGTCTTTTGAAAGGGATAAAATTCCGTCCCCACTCCCCAAGCGCGGATTTCGCGCGCGAAGAGATTCCATTGCCATCCGTTGGGAAAGAAAACGCTTGATGTGATTTGCCCACCGGCAATATCCACGTCATAGTTAGTTCCAATGGGGGGATAGATGTCTTTTTCTTTTTGATTGTAGTAAATAGGGGTGATCTCTAATCGCACCGGATCGGCAATCGGGATCATTAAATGGAGGGCATTATAGAAATAATAATCTTTGACAACGGGTTGTTGAAGAGAGGGATCGTTTTCTTTCGCTTTGGTGTAATTGGATTCGAGAAAAGCACTAAAATGCGTATGTTCTTTAATATTGAAAAGGGGAATCCAATTTTCTTCCGTGTTGGGATCATCATCGACGATGTAGCTAAATTCTTGATGTGCATCAGTATAAAACATTTGGGCGGCGAGGGAGTGGCCAAGCCCTCGATGAGCTGTGCGATTATGGGGATTCTTTTTTAATGATTGTCGATAGTATCCCGTGGCTTCGCGCGGGTTTCCCTCGCGCATCGCAATTTGTCCGAGCAATATATTTGCTTCTGCGCTGTAGGGAAAGGGTTTTAATACGTGACGTGCCTCAACATAGTTTTTTTGCCAAATATAAATGCGCGCGAGTTGGATGGCGGCATCTTCATATTCGGGAGCGAGATTCAAACACGCTTTGAGCAGCTGTTTGGCTTCTTTCCATTCGCCGGCGCGTGAAGTAAGGCGTCCTAAATAAAAAAGAAGGTCGGGGTTGTCCGGATCGCAGCGATTTGCATAGCGATAAATGGCGATGGCTTGTTTTTGTTTGTCGGGTAGATTGGTCCATTTGAGCGCAATATCTTCGAGGGCTTGCAAAGCGCGCCGATCACAGGGATATTCGTTTAAAATATGCCATAATTGCTTTGCTGCCCTCTCGTTCTGATTTTCCCACATATCAATGAGAGCGAGTTGAAGTTGAGCCTCAAAAAAATCGGGTTGGAGGTGCAAAGCGTGATTTAGGCTCTCTCTCGCCTTTGAGAATTCTTTTTTTTTAATTTGTTGAAGGGCAAGTTCATACCAATCTTCAGCATTTTGAGGCTGAGTGGGGGATGTTTCAATTGTGGCAAGTTCAAGAAGTGTTAAAGTAAGATCCATTTTAGGGGAGTAAATAGGGTCTGAGACGGCAATGAGAGAGGTCGATATACAAAGAAATAAAAGTGTCGTGATGTAATGCATTCTATCTCAATAGTTAGCTGAGGAATAGCCGGGTGAGCCATCAAAGTTGTAAAGGTGGTGTAGCTCTACGACATCGATTTGTGCTTCTTTTAAAAGTTCTAAAATTTGAATAGTGTGAGCCAAAGTAAATGCATGCTCATTTTCTTTTTGCCTAATGCGTACTCTCCACTCATCGATGCAATAGGTTTCGGGTTGTCCTTCGGGATAAATGGTCGTTCCTCGATTTGAGATCATTTTAATTTCAAATTTTTTCAAATCGATAGCGAGTATCTGCTTGAGAAACATCTCAGCCGTCACAGGGGCATAAATATAGAGATCGGCACCAATCAGTTCGCGCTTTGTTGTCGTGTCTTGATTGGCTTTGATGAGCGGAGCATGGACTTTGGCATGTTGTTTTGCTGCCGGTAGGTGCTCGGGGTTTTTACCGAGACGCTCACAGACTGCTTCGCCAAATTCTTTTGTTCCCACTTTTTGAGTGCTTTTTGCGCTGTCATAAATATCATAGGTGTGGATCCCGTCTTCAATCGTTTTGAGCCAGGCATTTTCAATCATAACGGCAAATTCGGGCAAATCTAGATATTCGAGCATTAAAACGGAGGCTTTGATCATTGCCGAGGGGTTAGCGACATTTTGATTGGCACGTCTTGGCGCCGATCCGTGAATAGCTTCGAACATGGCGCCGAATTCACCAATATTAGCGGTCCCCACAAGGCCGACGGAGCCTGAAATTTGAGCTGCGATATCGGAGATAATATCTCCATACAGATTGGGCGTGACAATCACATCAAAGGCCTCCGGCGTATCGGCGAGTTTTGCAGCTCCGATATCGATGATCCAGTGCTCACTTTCAATTGAGGGATATTCCGTAGCTATTTGATCGAATAAGTTGTGAAAATGACCATCCGTGATTTTCAGGATGTTATCTTTAGTAAAACAAGTGACCTTTTTGCGTTTATGTGCAAGAGCGTATTCAAAGGCAAAACGGATGATTTTTTCAGACCCGGGTTTTGAAATGAGTTTGATCGATTGTTGTGTTTCTAATGTATGGCGGTATTCAATGCCACAGTACAGATCCTCTTCATTTTCTCGAATAATGACCACATCCATACCCGGATGTTTTGAGGCGACAAAGGGGGTGTAGGCCACGCAGGGGCGCACATTGGCATAAAGTCCCAGTGTCGTGCGGCATGTGACGTTTAAGCTTTTAAAACCACCGCCTTGCGGTGTTGTAATGGGGGCTTTAAGAAAAGCCTGACAAGAGCGGATGAGATCCCAAGTTTTGGGTTCGATTCCCGTATTAATTCCGCGCAAATAAACTTCTTCGCCAATTTCAACAGGATGGATCGCAAGGGGGGCTTTTGCCTGTTTTAAAATCGCAAGCGTGGCATCCATAATTTCCGGGCCGATTCCGTTTCCTCTAGCGACTGCGACGGGGATTTTTTGCATCATATCCATACTCTTATCTATTTTTGGGTTTACTTGTGTATATGTATCGAATATCATTTATATTTTCCAACTTATTCATTGACCGGTTAATCATTTGGCAACACCATTTCTCATGACAAGTTTGTTGAGTGAGCTCTTTTTGCAGCAAAAAGAGCAGCTCGATTTTTTCTTTCAGCAGGTTGATATACAGAGGGCTGAGTCCATCCTCGAGGAGGTGCTTTCTTGTAGGGGAAAGGTCGTTTTTAGCGGGATTGGTAAAAGTGGGATCATTGCCGATAAAATTGCCAAAACAATGGCTTCCACAGGGACAAGGGCCCTTTCCCTTTCTGCCGTTGATGCGCTTCATGGCGATATCGGTATGATTGAGGCGTCTGATCTTTTGGTGGTATTGAGCAAGAGCGGGCATACTAAAGAAATTGAAGAGCTCATTCGGATCGTCAAGCAACGAGAAATAAGAGTGATGGGGTGGTTTTGCAATGAGAAGGCAACACTGGCCCCCCTGTGCGATTTTGTCATGCAACTCCCCATTGAAAAAGAGCTGTGTCCCTTCGATTTAGCGCCTACCACATCGACATCCGTCCAGTTGCTGTTTGGGGATATTTTAGCTGTTGCGTTAATGAAAAAAAGAGAGTTTTCACTCAATGCTTATGCTTTGAATCATCCTGCGGGTACGATTGGGAAAAGGGCGACATTTCGTGTGGAAAATGTCATGCTCAAGAGAGAGCAACTGCCTATTGTCAAGCCGGATGAAAAATTAAGTGATGTTTTAGTGATTTTGACAAATAAACGATGCGGATGCCTTTTAATTGTCGATGAAAGAGGTCATTTTCTTGGGATTTTTACGGATGGGGATTTGCGCCGTGCTATGCAAAAGGATGGCAAACAGGCCTTGGATATGCCTATAGAAGCTCTGATGACCTCAAAGTGCAAAACAATTCAAAAAACAGCCCTTGTCACTGAAGCCATACAAATCATGCAAAGCGATCCCGAGCACAGAGTCATGATGCTGCCTGTCATCTATGAGAAAAGATTAATCGGCTTGATTACGATGCACGATGTAGCCTTTGCGGGGATTATTTAAACCAAAAAGGGCTAAAAAACGGCGTTGTTGCATAATTCATTTTTATCTAACATGCTCATTATTAGTTTTTACCACAGAGAGCACAGAGCTCACAGAGGTAGCGGAATGTGCATTTTCTTGATTTTTCTCTGTGTACTCTGTGCTCTCTGTGTTTGTTAAAGTCCTTATGGTCAATAACCTGATAGTTTATCGAATTATGCAACAAAGGGCTAAAAAACCCCTTTTTGGTTTAAATATACCGGGTTGTATCGAAAATAGGGATGCCTTATGATGGGGTCTTTTAATCTTTACATTCGCAAAAAAATGGAAATTCTAACTCTTCATCTTCTTATTATTTGCCTTTTTATTTTGGGTTATCTGGGAATTATTTTTGAATTCCAGATCAATATCAATAAATCGGGTGTTGCTTTGTTGTTGGGGGCCATTTGTTGGCTCTTTTTATTTTTATTCAACAAAGCTCCGATGGAAATCAATATTTCGAGCTTAGCCGTTCACTTAAGTGATATTTCGCAAATTTTATTTTTCTTGCTCGGCGCAATGACATTAGTTGAGCTGATTGATTCCCATAAGGGATTTAGCGCTGTTGTTAAGCTGATCCATGCCAAATCAAGACGGCGTCTTTTATGGATTGTATCCATTTTAGCGTTTATTTTGTCGGCAGTGCTCGACAACTTGACAACGACGATTTTGATGGTGTCTATCCTGAGAAAAATTGTTCCCGAAAGAAAAGAGAGATTTATACTCAACTGTATGGTGATCATTGCAGCTAACGCAGGAGGTGCTTGGACGCCAATTGGGGATGTAACGACAACGATGCTTTGGATTAATGGGCAAATCACCACACTCGCCGTCATGCGGGATGTATTCCTCCCTTCTTTAGTGTGTATGTTGATCCCTCTCATGATTTATTCATTTTCAATGAAGGGGGAGTTCACATCACAAGAGGAATATATACAGAAAGAAGAAAAAGAACATGGCGGAACACTTGTCTTTGTTTTAGGATTGATGGGTTTGATTTCGGTTCCGATTATTAAAGCCGTTACGGGATTGCCCCCTTTTATGGGCATGATTATGGCTTTATCCGTCTTGTGGCTTGTGACGGATCGACTCCATCATCGCCATGAAAGTCGCCAGCATTTAACCATTCCTTCTATTTTAACAAAGATTGATGTTTCGGCTATTTTATTTTTCCTTGGAATTTTACTCGCCGTTAATTCCCTTGAATCCGTAGGAGTTTTAGAAAGATTATCCGTCGGACTCGATCATTTTACAAAAAATCCATCGGTGATTGCCGGTGCCATCGGAGTCTTATCGGCTATTATCGATAACGTTCCTTTGGTGGCGGCTTCCATCGGAATGTATGATTTAAAAACATTTCCTGTGGATGCCCCATTTTGGCTCTTAATTGCCTATACGGCGGGGACGGGAGGCAGTATTTTTATTATCGGTTCGTCTTCGGGTGTAGCTATGATGGGAATCGAAAAAATGGACTTTATTCAATACATGAAAAAGGCGACTATTCCGGCCTTTTTAGGGTACCTCGGAGGGATCGCAATATTCCTCGCGATGAAAAATTTTTAAAAGTTTTAAAATCGTGCTTGCGAATAAATCATCATATTTTGTATGTTATAGCACGTCTTCAGTAACGAAAAGAGTGATGAGACAAAAAGCGAAGGTAAGACAAGCCTCGCAAGATATTTTGACAGCTAGAGTGAAGTGATGAAGCAAAGAGTTTGTGGGTTTAAAAAACTTATTAACGTGAGTTTTTAAGCCCTTTAGTCAAAACTTTTATTTTTTATTTTTA
>JAIPIG010000032.1 GCA_021734805.1 Simkaniaceae bacterium | reverse complement strand
GACTTTGTAACTTTTTGGACTCGAAGGCCTCGAGATATTTGTTCTCTAGGGAGTTATTAAAACCGGGAAGGGGTTTTTTACCCCTTCCCGGTTTTAATAATCTCCCAGTTCGACCATAGGTCGAGCGTCCGAGAGCAAATAGAAGAGGCAGGCGGGCCCAAAAAGTTGCAAAGTCGAGTTTAGGAGAGTTGAACGCGGCCAAGGGGCTGGATTTTAATTTCAGGAACGATTTCTTGATAGCTGACAACAGGCATATCCGGAAATTCGGCTTCGATGAGTTTTCTTACGAAACGGCGAACATCAATTGCAGCTAAAAGGACAGGTGGTTGGCCGTTAGGAGGGGTGGGAACGACAACAGAGCGCATAGAGTGTAGGATCATTTGAGTCGAATCGGGATCGAGAGCGAGATAGGAACCCGATGACGTTTGCTTAATCGCAGCTCTGACGAGGTCTTCAATTTCAGGGTCAAGCAAATAGACGGATAACGTACTTTGTCCTCGCGAATATTTATAGCTAACATAGCGCTTGAGGGATGAGCGGACATATTCTGTCAGAAGCACCGTATCTTTTTCCGTCTGTGCCCATTCTGAAAGGGCTTCTAAAATAGTGCGCAAATCTTTAATGGAGATCTGTTCTTGTACGAGACGCCTGAAAATCTCCGTCAATTTTTGCAAAGGAACTAAACGCGTGACTTCTTTAACGAGATCGGGGAAAGATTTTTCAACGAATTCTAAAATTGCGCGCACTTCCTGAATACCGATGAATTCACCCGCATATTGTTTATAAAAATAGGAGAGGTGAAGGATCATGACTTCAAGAGCTTCCCAATACTTCATTCCCGCTTTGCGCAAGATCTCTTTATATTTTTCATCGACCCAAAGAGTGGCTTGGTTAATGGCATTTTTGGAAGCGACGTAGGGGAGGTTATAGCGTCTTAAATTTTCTTCCGTTTCATTTGTCAAGACATGATTTTCTAATATTTTACCCCGCATCAGAGGGACTTCATTGAGATAAATGGCATATTCAAAAGGGGCAAGCGCTTCCGATTCACTTTTAATATGAACACCCGGAAATTTTAAACCGAGATCTTGATAAAGAGCATGGCGCATCCGCGGAATCATCACCTCTATGAAGCGCGTTCCTGTCCGATCTTTTTTGACGATTTGCGAGAGGCCTTTGCCGATTTCTAAAATGACGGGCAGGGTAAGAGCATAATCTTCGGGCCCACCTCGAACGACGGTATGGCCTTGAATATCCGTTTCCATTACGGCGCTCCCCATTGCCGATTCTTGCTCTATCCGTTTTTGCTTGCGATAGCGATTGTAGCCTAAAGCCCCGACACCGGCTCCAAGAGGGAAGAATAAAAGCGTAGGAAAGGCGGGGATAGCGGAGAGCATTAAAAGAACCGCAGCCGAGATCATAATCCCTTTAGGCTGATCTAAAATTTGGAGCGTGATGTCTTTTCCAAGGTTGGCATCTTTTTTGTCAGATGAAACCCTTGTTGTGACAATACCGGCGGTTAAAGAGATGAGCAGAGACGGAACCTGTGAAACTAAGCCGCCTCCGATAGAGAGAAGGGTATATGTTTGGGCTGCTTGCATTGCAGACATATGGTGCATTTGTACACCGATGATCAATCCCCCAATGATGTTAATAATCGCAATAACAATCCCTGCAATGACATCTCCTTTGACGAATTTCATCGCACCGTCCATCGCACCATAGAGTTGGCTCTCTTTCGCGAGGGCAAGGCGCAAATCACGCGCTTGAGCGGCGTCGATGATTCCGCTGCGCATATCGGCGTCAATACTCATCTGTTTTCCGGGCATAGCATCTAAAGTAAAGCGGGCGGCAACTTCAGCAACCCGTTCGGCACCTTTCGTGACTACGATAAATTGCACAATGGTAATAATTAAGAAAATAACGCCTCCAACGACGAAATTTCCTCCAACGACGAACTTTCCGAATGCTAAGATAATTTCACCTGCATCGGCATGTAAGAGAATTTGACGCGTTGCAGAGATCTCAATCCCTAATCGGAATAGGGTGGTAATCAAGAGAAGGGATGGGAAAGCAGAGAGGTGAACTGCTTTGGAAATATAGAGCGAGATCATAATAAGCGTAATCGAAATCGTCAAATTGACGGCGATGAGCGTGTCGATTACGGGAGGGGGAACGGGAATGATAATCATCATAATGATGAGGATCACGAAAAAAGCCAGAACGATATCGCTTGACGAGGAGAGAAAATTTAAAATCCTAGAATTACCCAACTTTTGATTGAGTTTTGATAAAGCGCTCACTCTTCTAAAATCTCCAAAAATTCTCTTTTTTCTTTTGCTTTTTCTTCTGCTTCGAGCTCTTCAATCCATTTCAAGATTTCAGCAATTGTCTCGTAAGTGTCTTCCGGGACAAATTGTCCGATTTTACACTTAAAATAGAGCTGATGTGCTAAGGCAATGTTTCGCATAATAGGAATATTATTGTCTAAAGCAATTTTAATAATTTCTTCTGCGACCAAGTCTTTTCCCATCGTGACAATTTTGGGAGCGGGAAGAATCTCAGGGTCATATTCAATAGCGACTGCAATGGTCGATGGATTTGTAATGACCGTTCTTGCACGCGCTGTAGATCGAGGTCCTTCTTGATAGGCGATCTCCTGAGCCCTTTGCCGCCGTTTACTTTTGATATGAGGATCACCCTCGGTATCTTTAACTTCTTGCTTGACCTCAAATTTTTCCATCTTCATTTCTTTTGAAAAGTTCTTTTTCTGAAAAACTAAGTCGAAAAGCCCTATCGCGATGAAAAAAATGCCCACACGGATAATGACTTTAACTAAAAAGTCATTAAAAACCAAGGCCGTTCCATAGATCGGCAAGGCGGCAGTTGATACAATTTCAGAGAGCGAATTATGGACAACGCCATAAATGAGAAGGATAGCCCCCGTGATTTTTAAAATTGATTTAAGAAGCTCGATAAATGTTTTGATTTTGAACATATTTTTAATGTTCGATATCGGGTTGAGCTTTTTAATGTCGGGCTTCATAGCTTCCATTGAGAACAAAGGCCCAATGATCAAAAAATTGACCAGAACCCCAATACAAGAAACGATGACCATAATTGGGATCGATGTGTCAAAAATCACCTGAATGGCTTGGCTGGCCATTCCCATGATCTTTGGACCCATATTTTGAGAGTTTTTGATCGAACTAAACATCTCAATCATGTAACCGGAAAGCTGTGAGTAAAGATAAGAGGATGACATCAGAATCCCCGAAATGGAGACAATGAATGTGAACGCAGAAGGAAAATCTTTAGATTTAGCGACCTGACCCTTTTTACGAGCATCTTTCAGCTTCTTGGGGGTCGCCTTTTCGGTTTTTTCAGCCATCTCAGATTATCTTTGTACCCTAATTTTGAGTTGCCTCGACTTTGCAACTTTTTGGGCCCGCCTACCTCATCTATTTGCTCTCGGGCATTCGACCTATAGTCGAACCGGGAGATTATTAAAACCGGGGAGGGGTAAAAAACCCCTTCCCGGTTTTAATAACTCCCTAGAGAACAAATATCTCGAGGCTATCAAGCCCCAAAAGTTGCAAAGTCGAGGTTACAACTCACCTTAATATACCAAATTGAATTGAAAGTCGAGATTATGAGTTATGATAGAATAAGATCACATCGCCATCTTTGACTTGGTATTCTTTGCCTTCAAGACGAGCAACACCGGCTTCTTTGGCGGCATTGCGGGATCTATATTTAATAAAATCGGCATAGGTGACGACTTCAGCGCGGATAAAACCTTTTTCAATATCAGTGTGAATCTTACCGGCAGCTTGGGGAGCGGGGCAATTTCTAGGGACTGTCCAGGCTCTTGTTTCCACTTCACCGGTTGTAAGAAAGGTGATCAGTCCGAGGGTTTCAAAAGATTCTTTAATGAGGCGATGAAGACCTGTTTCTTGGACACCTAAAGATTGAAGGTATTCTTTGGCTTCAGCGTCATCGAGAGCCGAGAGCTCTTCTTCGAGCTTAGCGCATACGGCGACCACTTTACTATTAAATGGCTTAGCATATTCCCTTACTTGATTCACATAATCGTTTTCCATGGATGGAAGTGTGTCTTCCGAGACATTAGCGAGATAGATAACGGGCTTTAGTGTTAAAAAGGGGAGCAGAGCCATTGAAGCACTTTCTTCATCTGAAAGCTCAAGTGTGATCATTGGGCGGTTAAGGTTGAGATGAGCAATCGCTTTTTTTAACGCTTCGACACCTAATTTAGCTTCTTTATTTGCCTTAGCTTGTTTTTCCATTTTAATAAGGGCATTTTCTGCCATTTGTAGATCGGCAAAGACAAGCTCTAAATTAATCACTTCAATATCCTGAATCGGGTCAATTGTTCCGGCGACATGGATGACATCTTCATTATCAAAACAGCGAACGACATGGATAATCACATCGGTTTCGCGGATATTGGATAAAAATTTGTTCCCAAGACCTTCGCCACTAGCCGCTCCTTTGACAAGTCCGGCGATATCAACGAAACAGACGGATGCCGGGATAATGCGGTGTGATTTGGAACATTCGGACAAGTTTTTAAGGCGCTCATCGGGAAGTTCCACAATGCCAACATTGGGATCAATTGTACAGAAGGGATAATTAGATGCCGGAATCGATTGTTTAGTAAGGGCATTAAAAAGAGTGGATTTTCCCACATTAGGGAGGCCCACAAAGCCGCAAGCAAGTCCTGATGTCTTAGCCATAATTTACCTGAATAAATAGTTTCGATAATCAATATTTGGAGCTAAAAGCTCATCGATTGAAATGCACTGATCAATTGAAAATGGGCCGCTTTTAGTTCTTTTTAAATCGACAAGATGGGCATAAGTGCCTAAATGCAAACCGAGATCATGAGCAATGGATCGAATATAGGTTCCTTTGGAACATCGAACGTGAAGGGTAAGATAGGGATAGTGGTATTCGATGAGAGTCGTTGTCAGGTGAACAATAGAAGGAGCTCTCTCAATTTCTTTGCCTTCTCTTGCGAGTTCATATAATTTTTTTCCGTTGATCTTTTTAGCGCTGAACATGGGGGGGATTTGCTCTATTGTTCCTTGAAAAAGCGTGATAGCATTTTGAACCTCTTCTAAAGAGGGGATGCGATTGCTTGAGTGCAAGACCTGCCCGTCTAGATCATAGGTATCTGTTGCTTCTCCTAAACGAAGGCGCGCCACATATTCCTTATCCATATCGAGAAATTCATGAGAGCGCCGCGTAAAGCTTTTTCCAATCAGCATCACCATGACTCCCGTTGCAAAGGGATCTAAAGTACCGCAATGACCGATTTTTTTAATTTTAGTGAGTTTTCGCACGAGATAAACAAGGTAAAAAGAGGTTTTTGCAGCAGGTTTATCGATCAGTAGTATTCCCTCATGGGCTATCAAGTGAGGTTGAGCAAGAGCTGTGATCATGCTGCATTAACCGTTAAGTTTCTTTTGTTCTTCAATTTCTTTCAAAATCGAATCAATCCGCATATGTTTTTCTGCAGAATCATCAAAAATGAATTTTAATTGGGGGAAGTAGCGCAAAACAACTTTCTTTGAGGATTTCGTGGCAATGAAGCCCGCTGCCGAATTAAGGGCATCTAACGTCGCTTTTTTGTCATTATCCGTTCCGATCACGCTGATATAAACCTTAGCGTGATGCAGATCTTTTGAAATATCAACAGAAGTGACCGTGATTAATCCGGTAACATGGGGATTTTTAACTTCTCTAAAGATGACCTCAGAAATCACTTCTTTGAGGAGTGAGTTTAATCGCTCGGTTCTACGTGTCATCTTTTTTCTTCCCGGTTAGATTCTGCAATTCATATTAAAGAGATTGAGCAACATATGTCACTTCATATGCATGGACTTCATCTTCAGGTTTGAGCTCTTTAAAGTTTTGAAGGATGATTCCGCATTCTAGTCCTTTAGACACTTCTTTTACGTCATCATGCAAGCGCTTAATCGAGGCAATATTTCCTTCCCAAATTTGCTCTCCATTGCGAATAAGTTTTGCATAATGAGAGCGTTTGATGATCCCGTCAGCAACAATACAGCCGGCAATAATTCCAAGGTGAGAAGATTTAAAGATTTGAAGTACGCGCGCCATACCAACATGTGTTTCTTCGCGGGTTTTATCCAGCAGCAAAGTGAGAAGTTCTTTAACGCGATCAATGAGGTGATAGATTACATCAAATAACTCGATTTTAACTTGAAGTTGTTTGACTAAGCTCTCAGCGTGCATTTCAACAGAGACATGGAATCCGAAAATAACGGCATTTGCCGTCGCAGCCCTTTGAACATCCGACTCGGAAATATCGCCGATT
Organism: Simkaniaceae bacterium; assembly: GCA_021734805.1. NCBI lineage: Bacteria > Pseudomonadati > Chlamydiota > Chlamydiia > Parachlamydiales > Simkaniaceae > Simkaniaceae bacterium. Next base: position 14,559 of record JAIPIG010000032.1, on the reverse strand, counting down.
TCAGCGGCAATGACATTGACCTCTGCCTTATCGGATTTAATTTTTTCTTTTAATGCGTTAACAATGGCTTCGATAGAGCCGTGAACATCCGTTTTGAGAATGATATTAAGAATTTTTTTCTGTTGTTTTGTGACTTCAGATTGAAGAAGATTTTCTAATCCGGATGAAGAACCAATACTCAAGACTTGTCTTTTAGAGATGGCTGTTCTTTCTTTAGCGAGCTGTCTGGCTTCTTTTTCATTTTTAACAATGATAAATTCTGATCCTGCATCGGGAAGATCGGATAAGCCCGTTACTTGAACCGGCATTCCGGGAGTCGCTACTTGAATGTGTTGCGCTTTGTCATCATGCATTGTTTTAATGCGTCCGTATACATGTTCGATAACAAGGGCATCTCCCAGATGTAGTGAACCATTTTGAATTAAGAGGGTTGCAGAAGTTCCAAGGCCTTTTAAGACTTCGGCTTCGATAACAATACCTCTAGCTCTAAAGTGGGGATTAGCTTTTAATTCTAAGAGTTCGGCTTGGAGGAGAACGAGTTCTAAAAGTTCGTTTAGCCCCTCTTTAGTATGAGCTGAGCAATTCACTGTCGAAACGGTTCCACCCCATGCTTCGGGAAGCATATTGTGATCAGCGAGTTGGCGATAGACTTGGTCGGGGTTAAAGCCGGGCTTATCTGATTTGTTGATCGCTACAATGATCGGTACATTGGCATCTTTTGCGAGCTTTATAGCTTCCGCGGTTTGAGGTTTAATTCCCTCATCCCCTGCGACGACAAGAACGATAATATCGGTGAGATTAGCACCTCTTGTACGCATTGCCGTAAAAGCTTCATGGCCCGGCGTATCTAAAAGAGTGATCATTCTTCCATCAGGAGTTTTACAACGAAAAGCCCCAATATGTTGTGTAATCGCTCCGGCTTCACCGGCAGCTAAATTACTTTTGCGGAAGGCGTCAATCAATGATGTTTTACCGTGATCCACGTGACCCATCATTGTAATGACCGGCGGGCGAGTTTCAAGCTCATCTTGAGGAGATTCCAGAATTTCTTCAGTAATGGATTTATCTGTAATATTTAAACGCTCTTTTTCAGATGTATCAATGGTGATATCACAACCAAATTCTTGTCCGAGCAATTGAACGGTTGTTTCGTCATCGAGCATATCGTTAATTGTAAAGACTGCGCCTTGCATGAAAAATTTTTGAATCAATTCAGCTGCTTTATATTTCATTGCAGCAGCAAGATCTTTGATCGAAATCGGAAGTTTAATATGCAGGGATTTTGGGCGGATAGTTTCTTCAAGCTGTTGATCTTTCAGTCTCTGCTTGCCCTGTCTTTTGCGTCTCCAATGGTCGTCGTCACCGGCTCGTAATCCCTGTCGGTCTCTAGCGTCAAATACTCGAGATTGCTGGAATTTTTTTAAAGCTTTACTCTCTTTAAATTCCTTGATTTTCGCCGATTTTTTATTGCGGTCTTTATCTTGTTGAGTCGATGCGGGTGTTTGTTCGGTTTCTTTATTCGTCTTTTCAGGACGCTCTTTAGGAGCTTTTTCTTTCTTTTCTTGTAGAGAAGCTTCTTTTTTCTGTTCTTGTTGTTTTTTTTCTTCTTGTTGCCGAGCTTCTTCTTCAAGGCGGCGTTTTTCAAGAGCCACTTTATCAGTTCCCGGTCTGATGTAGCCAATTTCATCTTTTTTAGGGGAAATAGTGCCGGCGAGTCTTTTAGAGAGGCCATCTCCTTCAAAGGAGTCCAAAGAGTCTTTGTCGTACTGCTTTTTTTGTCTCTCTTGTAGAAAAGAAGGAGTATCGGTCGCTTTCTTTAAGGGTTTTTTTTCAGCTTCTTGTGTTGTTTCTTCGACAATGGGTTGATCTTGAGGGATCTGTTTCGTCTCAGCAGCAGGAGCCTCTTCCTTTTTAGGAGGAGCTTTTTTCTCCTCTTCTTCTTTTTTAGAGGGCTGTTTTTTTTTGAGATTTAAAGCTTCGGCAAGTTGTGCATTTTTCACTTTAAATTTTAAGTTTTTAGCCAAATCAAATCCTCTCTTTCTTGATCTGTTCGATAATGTCTTCAATGAGGTCAAGGCTTAAGCCTGCCTCTTTAGCTAGGTGATGGGGTGTATGTGAAAGAACCTTTCTGGGTGTATCAAAACCGGCTGCAATTAAACTATCAATTGCAAGTTGGTTAGCATGTTCAAGGTGCAGTGATTCATCAAGCACGGGGTCATCGGATGTTGCTAGTTTTTGCAGTAGGATATGAGCTTCTTTTTCATAATCACTCATTTTGTAAACCTTAAGTTCACATTCAATCAAATCACCTGTTAAACGGGCGTTGATTCCTTTGCGACCAAGAACAATAGGATAGTCTTCATCACTCACGACAACGACGATTCTTTGGTTTTCCTCATCGACTTCAATTTTCCTTAAGATGACCGGAGCTACGGCATTTTTAAGTAAGACAATAGGGTCGTCCGAATGGGGGATGATATCAATTTTTTCATTGTTCAATTCGCGAATAATGTTTTTAACACGTCCGCCTCTTACCCCAACACAAGCTCCAACGGGATCAATTTTTAAGTCTGTTGTTGAGACAGACATCTTAGTTCGGTAACCGGCATCTCGTACAATTCGTTTAATCAAGATCGTATTGTCATGAATTTCAGGAACTTCTTGAGCAAATAATTGCTCGACAAATTGGGGGTGGCTGCGAGATAAAATAACTTCAGCTCCACCATTCTCCGTATCTCTGACCTCCAATAGGAGGGCTAAGACGCGATCTCCAATATGAAAGTTTTCCTCTCTGGGATAAAATCGGTCGGGCATAATAGCTTCGACTTTCCCTAAATCTATGATCAGAGTGCCTCCGCGTGTCTTTCTCTTGACAGTTCCCGAGATTAATTCACTAATGCGGTGGCGGTATTCTTCATAAATAACATCTCGTTCTGCTACTTTTAATTTTTGTGTGATGACCTGACGAGCAACCTGAGCGGCAATGCGGCCAAAATCTCTAGGAGTAACGTTAACTTGAATCCACTGGCCCGCTACACAATCCGGGTCGATTTCGCGAGCATGCTCGAGTGTGATTTCTTCATCGGGGTATTCAACATGATCGACAATCTCTTTTTCAACGAGAGTTTCAATTTCACCTGTTTTAGGGTTGATTTGAACAGAGACGTTTCCAACATTGTGAATGCTTTTTTTTGCAGCAATGCGCAGAGAATCCTCAATTGCATTAATCACAACATCGCGTTTGATTCCTTTTTCTCTTTCAAGATATTCGAAAATAGCGACTAGATCTTTATTCATTGTTTACTTATGCCCCTATCAAATTAATGCCTGCTTTGTTGCGCGGCCTATTTGGTCATGTTAAATTGTATGTTTATAGAAGGATTTAACCAAAGCTTTATTTTTTCTGTTGAGCTTTCTATTTATAACCTGAGTTTTGAGTTTACTCCATTCATTCTCAGTGAGAATCAACAAAATAAACCCAAAACCCGGGTTATTAGGCTACAAACGATATTTAGCAAATTTCGTTGTAGCCCAGGCAGTATTAGTGCTGCCTCACCCATTGCAAAATCATCATTCTAATTATGATTTGCTTCCGTTGGTTACTTCAGCTTCTTCATCGGAAAGGTCGCCGGATCCCATAATGATATCATCTTTACTGACTTTATCGCTACCATGTGTGAGAAAGTCTTTAAGAGATAAAGAGATCTTTTTGTGCTCAGGGTCGAGCTTAATGACCTTTGCTTCAACGACATCGCCAACTGCAACGAGGTCTTCTATTTTGCTAAAAGAAGCATCGGAAAGTTCAGTTACGTGAACGAGTCCTTCGATGCCGTTATCTAGCTCAATGAAAGCTCCAAAAGCTGTGATTTTTGAAACTTTTCCTCGAATAACGCTGCCAACGGGCATTGTTTTTTCAATGGTTTCCCATGGGTTTGAGCTGAGTTGTTTCACGCCGAGAGTGATTTTTTTACTCTCTTTATCTACTGATAAGATCACGGCTTCAACTTTATCGCCTTTGCTTAGAACTTCAGAAGGGTGAGAGACTTTTTTAATCCAGCTAAGATCTGAAATATGAATCAGTCCGTCAACGCCCGGTTCCAGCTCAACAAAAGCACCGTAATTCGTCAAGTTGCGAATTTCAACCTGAACTGTGCTTCCCTCAGGATATTTTTTGTCGACATCTTCCCATGGATTTTTTTCAGTTTGCTTAATTCCAAGGGAGATTTTGCCTTCCTCTTTTTGAATTGAAAGGACAATAGCTTCCACTTCATCATCTTTGTAGACGATTTGAGAAGGGTCGGTGACGTTTTTAATCCAAGACATTTCAGAAACATGGATAAGCCCTTCAATGCCCGGTTCAATTTCAATGAATGCGCCATAAGGAACGAGGTTGACAATGCGACCTTTAACACGTGTTCCTTGTGGGTATTTCTTTTCGATTTCTTCCCAAGGATTTCGCTCTTTTTGTTTCAGACCGAGAGCAACACGACCTTTTGTTTTATCGATGCTGAGGATGACGACTTCAAGTTCGTCACCAATGGCAACCATTTCAGAAGGGTGTTTGATGCGCTTCCATGTCATATCTGTAATGTGAAGAAGTCCATCAATGCCATCTAAGTCAAGGAAGACACCAAAGTCAGTGATGTTTTTAACAATACCGATGCGGATTTCGCCTTCTTGAATATTTTCAAGGAGCTCGGCTTTTTTAGAAACTCTTTCTTCTTCGAGAAGTTCACGGCGAGATACGACGATGTTTTTTCTCTCAATATTGATTTTAAGAATCTTAAAGTCGAAGGTGTGGTTGAGGTATTCGTCAATATTTTTGATGCGCTTGTTGTCGATTTGTGATCCCGGCAAGAAAGCTTCCATGCCAATATCAACCATGAGACCGCCTTTAACTTTGCGGATCACTTTTCCACGGATAATAGAACCTTCTTCACAGTTATTAAGAATGTATTCCCATTGACGTTGCTTACGTGCTTTATCGCGTGAAAGAACGATTTGTCCATCATCCCCTTCTGCTTGATCGAGATAAACCTCGATTTCAGATCCGAGTTGAATTTCTTCGGGGGTAGAAAATTCTGAAATAGAAACAAGACCTTCAGATTTAAGGCCTACATCAATGACGACAAAATCTTTAGTGACTTCAACAATCGTTCCTTTGAGGATCTGCCCGGTAGCCATTGTGGGGCCGGCAAATTCATCTTCAGAATTTTCTCGATTGTCGAGAAGTTTACGGAACAGTTCGGCATCTTCATCCAAGAATGCGATATCATCAATGACCTTACTTTCGTTCCAATCATAGTTGAGTTGTTTTGACATTTAAAAGGTTCTCCATAAGTTTTTATATTTAAAGAGACGAAACCGACAAATTAATTCTCATTTGAAGGATGTCTCTTAAGAGGCCTGTTAGACTGAAAGATAGATTAAAAAAATCTTTTAACCTGAGAGAGAGTGTTTACAAAGTGAGTGTTCGCTGCTTTGTAGACATGCTCTGAAATCAGATTATTAATCTTTAAGTTGAAAGGCTCTCTTGAAGGAGCCAATTTTCAAAGCGCAAAGTAATGAGTTTTGAAAAAGCTTCTTTGGGGAGAAGTCTATCAAAGCTCTAAAAATAAAATCAAGGATAACCCACTATGATCTAGGGAATTCTCTTGATATGTAGTTTTTTATTTGAGAAGAGCTGAAATTAAATGGCAGAAATGGCTATTCTTTTAAAAATTCTCTCTATGAATAAGGGGAGATTGGCCCGCTTGGCCTCCGTTCAATTTAAAATAGTTTTTTTTAATATGGATTCTGTCAATTCCCAGCTTGTTGTAATGAAGTTTGGGGGAGCCTCGCTCTCCTCTTTAGATCTATTTGATCAGGCGGCCGATCGGATCGCCCGTCGCATGGAGGAATTCTCCCAAATCATTGTTGTTGCTTCTGCAATGGGGAAAATGACGGATGACTTGTTGGGATTAGCCTTTCAGTTAAACGCGAATCCGCCTAAGCGAGAGCAGGATATGCTTTTAACCGCCGGGGAGCGGATTAGCATTTCTCTCATGGCCATTGCTCTTGCTAAAAGAGGCGTTGAAGCGGTTAGCCTTACCGGGAGCCAGTCGGGAATCATTACCAACTCGGATCATTCGAATGCCTATATAGTAGATGTAAGGCCTACGCGCTTGCCCACTCTTTTAGAAAGCGGTAAGGTTGTCGTGGTTGCCGGTTTTCAAGGGGTTTCCAATCAGAAGGAGATAACGACCCTCGGTAGAGGGGGGTCGGATACGACGGCCGTGGCCCTCGGCGTTGCCTTGAGAGCGCATAAAATTGAGTTTTATAAGGATGTCGCGGGGCTTTTTAGTGATGACCCTAAAAAAGTGAGCAATGCGCACCTCATTCCTCATCTGAGTTATCAAGAGGCGCTCGCTCTTTATGAGCAGAATAAGGCTTCGGTCATCCATCCAAGGGCGATTCGGCTCGCTATGCAAAACCATATTCCTTTACATATTCTCTCATTTCAAAAAGAAAGCTTGCATCAAATGGCAAAGGGGAGTTGGATAATAGAAAGTGAATTCGATCGTCCTCATCAGCTGATCTATGAGTGTGATGCCGAAAAAATGCCAAATGCCTGAAGACGCTTTGATTTGGCTTTGTGAGCAATGTGGGCTAAAAAGCAGGGACCATGAAACAGAGCACAGTGCCATATTCTCGTTTTATCTTGATGAAAGATCCGGATGATCAGGACTATTCACAATGGCTTGATTGTAATCTGCAGAGTCTATTGCCGAATCATTTACAGGGACTTGAATCAATCGATGAGTTTCAGGTGCAATTTAGTGAGTATGTGCCTAAGTTTAAGGTGATTTTCCCAACGGATTCGCATCGCTCGATCAAAGTTTTATTACTGACAAGAAATAAAAGTGGTTTGTTAAAGTTTTTTCATGAGATGGTCAGCCGATGGCTTGTGCCGGGGCGTGCCCTTCATTTAAAGTCCTTCATGAATCTCAACTTCAACATCGAGCATGGCTCTGAATCTTATTCTTTATTGGAAGCGCGCTTAGAAAAGTGCAGCTTAATTGATATTGAAAAGATAAAAAGACATCTCCCTTTTTTTACACAAGAAATTGAGTTTGGCGCGACTTCGTATTATCAAGCGATGCAAATTCTTGAAATGAAGGGAATGCTTCTGAGCGAAAAAGCGATTGCCGTCCAGGAGGGGATCGCCTATCTTGCCCAACGTTTTCCCGCGCAGATTGATGCTGATATTTATTTTGTGATGCGCCTTGTCATGATGTCATGCCAAGATTCGTTCAAACAAATACGCGCTCAAAAGCATCTTGTCAAAATGGTGAAAATTTTTTATCGCTTTTATTCTAGGTTAAAGAAGCAAAATCGCACGGAAAGGTATATCGATACACATCTATTTTCATTTGATTTAGAGATGCCTTTTGAGGTTGTGAAGCGAACTGCAGTCTGTTTTGCTCTTAATTCTCTTGGTAATCATGAGGTTTTTGAACTTAATCAACTTCTTTTATCCTTGCCCGATTTCATCTCCCACTCTATTGATCCCCAGTCGTGTTTTCAGTTTGAAATGAAAGAGTGTCAAGGGAAGTTTTTTTATTTTGAAATGCCTCATCAACCCCTTTTAGTTTTATCTCAACTCAGAAAAGAGCTCATTTTTAAAGTGAATCATTCAATACAGACGCTGGTTCGCCCTTTGTTTATGCCTCGCAATGAAGAGGAAATCATGAAGAGCATGGTGAGTTTGAGTCGACAGATGCGCTATATTAGAGATATTCCGCAGGTTATCATCAACTTCGAAAGGCAAAGTGAGTCGGCTTTGATATTTCGCGTTTTGTTGATACGGCTATTGCATAAGGGGGCCATGCCATTTGATCAGATCAAGCAAGCTTTTGAGGAAAAATATCAAGTGCATCTCGAAAGATGCCGATTAGCGGGAATGGTGCGTAAAAAAACACCTAAAGAAGCCTCTATTTTTACTCTTACTCTCAATCCTTCTGAATTTTTGCGCTTTGACCATACGCTTGATTTATATAAAGCGCGCTATGAAGTGTACCGCGCACTCAAAAGTGTCCTTGGAGAAGTGAGAGATTTTAATGGGGGGCTTCTCGCAAAACAAAGAGAAAGGCTCGAAGAGATTAAAAAGAAACTTCACGTAGATCAAAAAGCCCTTTTTGAAAACTTCTTCTTTTCGCTCTACCCCGTCGAATACCGAATGGTTTGGTCTCCCGAGGATATTCTCCAATTTTTTACATCCTATCTCAAGTGGATTGAAAAAGGGGAGTTGAGTCAAGACGTGGCTTTTGAATGGGCTTCAAGAGAAAAGGAGGCCGATGCCATTTGTCAAAAATTTAACGATCTTATTCAATCACCCACGCAATTAATTCGACTCAAGATGCTTATGGGTGATCGCCGTTTGATTGGTCACGCGATATTGCCATAATCTCGACTTTGTACATTTTTCGGCGCGATTTTCACAATCTTTTGACATACAATCGGTTACTAATTCCTCTAATGGCGATAATCTCGAGTTAGTGGTCCCGAAGGGCGGATTGCGGTCTTGCTTCGTCAGGGATGAGCGCGCGCGGTCCTTTGTGGATAGTGATAACCCTATTGCCACAAAGGAGTTATTCGATTAGACTCATAACATAAAAAATAAAGAGGATAGTGGTCGTGTCAAGAAATGTGAGAATAGCTCCCTCCATTTTATCTGCGGATTTTGGAAAGTTAGCCGATGAAGCCAAGCGCATTGAGGATGCCGGAGCCGATGCCATTCATTTTGATATTATGGATGGGCATTTTGTTCCTAATTTAAGTCTTAGTCCTAAGTCTTTAGAGGCTGTCAATAGGGCAACTAACTTATTTTTAGACGTGCACATCATGGTGTATAATCCCTTTGACTATATCGTGCGACTTATTGAGGCCGGAGCGGATGGGATCACATTTCATTTTGAAGCAACTGAAGATGTAGAAGATACATTAAAATTTATCCGAAAATGCAATGTTAAAGCGGGATTGGCTTTTTGTCCCGAAACATCTGAGTCAATGATTCCAAAGTACCTCGATAAATGCGATAAACTTTTGATCATGACCGTCCATCCCGGATTTGGAGGTCAGACTTTTATTGCGGAAATGCTCGATAAAATCCGCTTTACGCGCGATCTATGTGATAAGCTCGATATTCGCGAGGGAGGGGTCATGCTCGATCGCAATAAAACGGAAAAAGAAGAAAATAAAAATCTCGATGATTTTCTTATTCAAGTTGATGGGGGAATCAATGAAAAAACGGCTAAGCTCTGCATCGAAGCCGGTGCTAATGATCTAGCTGTTGGAACTTATATGTTTGAAGGCGATATGCGCGAAAAAATTCAAAGGTTGAGAGGCCTCGCAAAATCATGAAGAAGGTCGTCGTCATTGGTGGAGGAACGGGTAATTTTACTGTTCTACGAGGGCTCAAAAAATATCACCTCGATATCAGCGCTATTGTTTCAATGGCCGATGATGGGGGGAGTACCGGAATTTTGCGCGATGATCTTGGTGTTTTACCACCCGGGGATGTAAGGCAGTGTTTAGTGGCCCTTTCTAACTCATCCCGGCTCATGCGATCTTTGATGAACTATCGATTTGAAAATGGGGGCTTAGGTGGACATAGTTTTGGAAACTTGTTCTTGTCAGCTCTTGAAAAGGTTACCGGAAGCTTTGAAAAAGCCGTTGAGGAGATGGGGCGGATTCTCTATATCAAAGGTAAAGTCATTCCCGTGACAACGCATCAGGTGCGCCTCAAAATGATTTTGAAAAATCGTGAGGTCTTAGATGGAGAAAAAGCAATTTATCTCTCTCAGGATATCGATAAAGGTTATTCCAGTATTTACTTAGAGCCGTATCCCAAAGCAAATCCTCATGCTATTGCAGAGATTATAAATGCAGATCTTGTTATCATTGGTCCCGGTGGGCTGCATACTTCTATTATTCCTAATTTACTCGTCAACGGCATTAGCGATGCGATTCGATCCTCTCATGCAAAAAAGGTGTTTGTCGTTAATTTAATGAATCGCCTAGGGCAAACAACGCATTTTAAAGTCAGTGATTATGTCAATGAAGTTGTTCGTTATCTAGGTGAGGATTGTCTTGACTACATTTTAGTGAATGATCAACTCCCACCCGAATCCCTGATTAAAGTTTATGCCGAAGAGGGGGAGCTTGTTCAAAGTGACATTAAAAATGACCGTGTCATTAATGCCCCATTACTAGGTAAGCTATTTGAGCCTACAAAAAATGATCTGCTAAAACGCAACTTAATTCGTCACGACTCAAGAAAACTAGCACAAGAGTTAATAAAAATTGTTGATCATCTTTGATTTAGACGACACTTTGATTAAGACGTCTGAGGCAATTGTCCCTTTTAAGCTTCAAAAGGGAATGCTAAAGCTTTTTCCTTCCGATCATGAATTCACACATCAATTGATGCGTATGGATATGATGTCCTCTTCCAGTGCAGCGGCGTTGGAAGAATTTTCGGAGATTAACGAGCTGGAGCCTGCCCATTATCTCTCAATTCATTCGGATTTAAATGACTCGGATCTAGAAGATCTTGATGTTGAAAGTTATGCGACAACACAGGAAAGTTTAAAAATTCTTGCCGACTCGCATTATGTATGTCTTATTTCTCGAGGGGATGAAGTCTTTCAAAGAGAAAAGCTAGAGCGAAGCGGAATCGATCCCCTGCTATTTTCTGAAATTATTTTTTGTCAAAACACGAAGCAAGAGCACTATCAATCGCTCGCTAAAAAATTTTCCACTCATTTAGAAGACGTGATTGTTTGTGGCGATCGGGTCGGTCTCGATCTGACTCCGGCTAAGGAGTTAGGGTTTACCACGGTTCAAATGAGACGGGGGAGAGGAAAGATGTCCTTTGACTATTTTTCAGATGTTGACTATAAAATTATACATTTAGTCGAACTTTTTGATATAATTGAAGAAGTTAAGCGAAAAAATTTTTTGAGGAAGCTATGATCAAAAGTAGTCAGATTGTTCCGGGAATGATTATTTCAATCGGGAAAGGAATTTATCGAGTCGAATCATCTGTCATGGTCACCGTGTCAAAAGGTGTTCCTTTTATTAAGACAAAGCTCAAAAACTTGATGTCTGATGAAATTTTAGAGAAAAATTTCAAGCAAGATCAGGAAGTGAATGAGGTTAAACTCGTTGAAAAGACGATCGAATATTTATATCCGGAAGGGAAAAGCCATCTCTTTTTAGATATCGATGAACTTGATCAGGTGACAATTGAACAAGGAATGATCGAAGAAAAAGTGGATTTCCTCAAAGAGGGAATCCAACTCAAAGCGATGTTTTACGGCGAGCAGGTCTTTTCAATTGAATTACCTCAATTTCTCGAGCTGATGGTGATCAAATCGGAAGAGTCTACCGGAGGATCCATGTCAAGCACCACTAAAGTTGCAGTCCTTGAGACAGGCGCTCGAGTCGATGTTCCCCTTTTTATTGAGTCAGGCGATATTGTAAAAGTCGATACTCATACAAATGAATATATACAACGCGTATAAAGGAGATCAGATCCCCGTGGATATGCAATTAATCAAAGATCTCATTAAAATTATGGATAAGGGCAAGCTTGCCAAACTTCATGTTAAAGAGAAAAACGGATTCGAGATTTCTCTTGAAAAGGCAGGCCAAGCTGCTTCCGGTAAGGCCCATTTTCATCAAGCACCCGTTCATGAATTTTTGCCTGTCGCTGAAACTGCAAAGGAAATGCCGGCAAAAAAAGAAGTGCAGCAGAGTGGCCATTTTATTACCTCCCCCATGGTCGGAACGTATTACTCCAGCCCATCTCCGGATGATCCTGTTTTTATCAAGGTAGGGGATCAAATTGAAAAGGGGAGTATTGTTTGTATTGTTGAAGCGATGAAGGTTATGAATGAAGTCAAGGCCGATCGCTCCGGTGTCATTAAAGAAATTTTGATTGAGAACTCACAACCTGTTGAGTTCGGAACAAAATTATTTAGAATTGAATAATTGAAACTTATGAAAAAAGTACTTATTGCCAATCGCGGAGAAATTGCAGTTCGAATCATTAGGGCTTGCCATGATTTGGGAATTGAAACTGTTGCGGTCTATTCCGAAGCCGATAGTGAAAGTTTGCATGTTTTGCATGCAGATGAAGCCGTATGTATTGGAAGAGCCCAGTCATCTCAATCCTATTTAAAAATCCCCAATATTCTAGCCGCTTGTGAAATTACGGGGGCTGATGCGATCCATCCCGGCTATGGATTTTTAAGCGAAAATTCTCATTTTGCGTCGATTTGTGAAAGTTCCGGCGTGACGTTCATCGGCCCTCAATCTTCGACGATTGCAATGCTTGGAGATAAGGCAGCTGCCAAAGCCCTTGCTAAAAGTGTTAAGTGTCCCGTCATTCCGGGATCGGATGGAGTGATTGAAAAAGTTGATGAAGGATTGAAAGAGGCAGAGAAAATTGGTTATCCCGTTGTAATTAAGGCCTCCCATGGCGGCGGCGGTAAAGGAATTCGAATCGCCCACAATGCTAAAGAGTTTGAAAGGTTATTTGTTGCAGCGAGAACGGAAGCGGAAGTCTCTTTTAATAATCCCGATGTCTATTTAGAAAAATTCATAGTCAATCCCCGCCATATTGAAGTACAAATCATTGGTGATCAACACGGACACTATGTTCATTTAGGAGAAAGAGACTGTACTGTCCAAAGAAGAAGGCAAAAGCTCATTGAGGAAGCGCCTTCGCCTGTGCTCAAACCGGCGCAACGCAAAAAAATAGGGGAAGCAGCCAAAGCCCTTGTCAAAGCAGCCAAGTACCACTCGGTAGGAACGGTTGAATTCCTCCTAGATCAGGATGGCCATTTTTATTTCATGGAAGTCAATACGCGCATTCAAGTTGAGCATACGGTCACTGAAGAGCTTACCGGAATTGACCTTGTCGAACAACAGCTCCGCATTGCTCGAAAAGAGAAGCTGGGATTTACACAAAATGATATCGATTTAAAAGGGCATGTCATTGAATTTAGAATCAATGCCGAAGATCCAATGAATAACTTTGCCCCTTCACCGGGACGTCTTGAGTATTATAATCCACCGGCCGGGCCACATGTGCGTATTGATTCAGCTTGTTACGCGGGTTATCAGATCCCCCCCTATTATGATTCGATGATTGCAAAACTCATTGTCCGAGGGAAAGATCGCCAAGAGGCGATTGCTCGAGCTGAACGTGCCTTAAGAGAGTTTCACATCGGCGGAGTCCATTCAACCGTTCATTTCCACCAGTTCATGCTCAATAATGAGCAGTTTCTTAAATCAGATTATACGATCACTTTTGTCGATGAACTGATTGAAAAGGGCTGCACATTTAAGCTTGACGGCTCCCAATGAAGGGAATTATTTTAGCCGGGGGGAGTGGAACGCGCCTTTATCCGATTACGAAAGCCATCAGCAAACAAATATTGCCGGTTGGCGGCAAGCCAATGATCTATTATCCCCTATCGACACTCATGTTGAGCGGTATTTCTGAATTTGCAATCATTTCGACACCGCGCGATTTGCCCTTTTTTCAAAGTCTTTTGGGGGATGGTTCTCAATTAGGTCTTAAGATTGAGTATATTGTTCAAAAAAATCCGGAGGGGATCGCCCAAAGTTTTATTTTAGCCGAAGATTTTATCGGGGATGATTGTGTTGCCCTTATTCTAGGAGATAATATTTTTCATGCTCATGATATGAAAGAGCTTCTTTCCGATATCGATGATCCTTTAGATGGGGGAGTCGTTTTTGGTTATGAAGTGGATGATCCAAGGCGTTATGGAGTTGTCGCATTTGATGATTCTCATAGCGTCATTGATATTATCGAAAAACCGCAACATCCCCCATCGCATTACGCTGTCACAGGCCTATATTTTTATGATAACAACGTTGTCGATATTGCCAATCGCTTGAAGCCCTCAAATCGAGGTGAGCTTGAAATTACCGATGTCAACCGAGCCTATTTGCAAGAGCGCGCTCTTAAGGTTAAGCTACTCGGGCGAGGTTTTGCATGGCTCGATACCGGAACCCATACGGATCTGCAAAATGCCTCCTCTTATATCGATACGATTCAAAAGAGGCAGGGGATCCAAATCGGTTGTATTGAAGAAGTGGCCTATGAAATGGGCTTCATCGATCTTTCCACCTTAAGAGCCCATGGAGAAGAGCAAGCCAATAGCGACTACGGACGCTATCTCATCAAACTTGCCGAGCAACAATTACACCTCTCATCAGTTTAAAAACTTTTTATTGTTTATTTAAAATTCCTTAATGAAATAAAATGACTGCTTTTCATCCAATTACAGGTTTTATGATGATGGGATCTATTGCGCAAACTCTAAAACAACCTCTCCACTATACTGTAGAACAGGCCTTAGGCGGCTCTATTTGGCATCATGGTCCTATTTCCGAATCCCCACTGATTTCTCGTCTTCATAATATGGCGATGTCTCTGATTTTTGGCATTCTATCCATACCTGCCGCCGGTGTTTGGTTTGT
>JAIPIG010000031.1 GCA_021734805.1 Simkaniaceae bacterium | reverse complement strand
AGCATCCAAAAGCATGTGATAGCTGTATTTTCTGCTCGTCGGTAGGATAGAATCTGTATCGATATGATCTATTTACAATTTTCATATTATCGTTGTAACACACCATTAAGTATCGTGCAAGAAGAAAAGATGGCTTATACCCCCACGCCTAAAGGCGGGGGTTTTACGCCGTCAGCGATAATATTGTATTTGTTAAGCGGCAATATTACTCGGTTAATTAACCAAAATCAAGAGTTGATTTCGGTATAAGTGGACAACCTCACGGACGGTTTCGTTTAGTACGTTGCCCTGAAGCTCCATTTGCTAATAGGAGCTCTATGACTCCTTCATGCCTATTCTTGGTAGCAAGGATCAAAGCTGTCCTTCCCCAACGATCAGCCAGATCAACTGAGGCTCCCTTTGCTAATAGGAGTGCTACGACTTCTACATGCCCATTCTCAGCAGCCCTCATCAAAGCTGTCCCTCCATCGAAATCAAGCCCATTAGCTGAGGCTCCTCTTGTTAAAAGGGGCTCTACAATTCCCATATGCCCCTTAGCAGCAGCAATCATCAAAGCTGTAATCCCCATGAAATCAGCCCCATTAGCTGAGGCTCCTCTTGCTAAAAGGATCTCTACAATTCCTACATGTCCATTAGCAGCAGCCCTCATCACAGCTATATCCCCCATGACATCAGCCCCAACTGAAGCCCCCTTTGCTAAAAGGCGCTCTACAATGCCTATATGCCCATTCTCAGCAGCAAGCATCAAAGCTGTGCTTGCCCCGGCAATCCTATTGATTGATGCTTTTCTTGCTAAAAGGAGCTCTACAACTCCTATATGCCCATTCTCAGCAGCCATTATCAAAGCTGTACTCCTCATGAAATAATCAGCCCCATTAACTGAGGCTCCTCTTGCTAAAAGGAGCTCTACAATTCCTACATGTCCATTAGCAGCAGCCCTCATCAAAGCTGTCTTTGTATATGTAACACTATCAACTAATGCTCCCTCTAATAAAAGGCGCTCTACAATGCCTATATGCCCATTCTCAGCAGCAAGCATCAAAGCCGTATTTCCCATGCCATCAGTGCTGTTGATGGGGACCCCTGATTCTAAAAGCCTTTTGACAACTAGATCATACCCTAACTCCGAAGCTTCAATTAACACCTTAGCTCCGCGCGATTCAACGATGTCGGGCGACAGTATTTTAGTAGGATCTAATAGCCACTGCTCATATTCAATTTGATATCGACGCTCTTTAATCTCACCTACTTTAATTGTTCGAACCATACCAAAAATTTTTTTGATAAATTCCTGTGCTAATTTCGCCTGCTTTACCAAAGCTATTTCATCTGATTGAAATCCATACAATTTTGCTCTTTCAATAATAAGATGGCTAATTTTGTCAGGTTTCCCTAAAAAGGGAGAATCAATAACTCCGGAAGAAGCGTCTAAAGGAGGAACTGTTTGAGAACTCATTATTTTTACCCATGCATCAATTGGTAAATAAGAGATACCGGCACGAGCAAGTGCCTGTTTATTTTCAAAGTATGCTCTAAATACAGAACTATCTGTGGGTGATGTACTAGAAACCATGATTTCCTCATCAATTGTAATTATATCGCCACAATATAACATAAAAAGCTTTACCCTAACACTAAAACAACAACTACTACACTCACATTATATAAAAAAAATTTAAATATTAAAAAAAACCTCAATGAATAGAGGAGGTTTTTGAGGATTAAGGAACACCGGCTATCACACGCCCGGACCACATGAGAGCTCCCCGCTTAAAATTTGACAGATTTAAGAAGCGCTTGCATATTATTTTTTAGCATGGGACGCTGTTTTGGTCAGCATGATACGACGCTCTATCCGGCTTAAAAAAGCTTTTTAACATCATCAGAGGTTGTATATTTTAAAGCTATGTCACCATTTTTATCACATAGGTCTATTTTAGCTCCATTATCTAAAAGAATTTTTACCATCATGGCATCATTTTCTGAACATGCCGCCATTAACGGTGTTATGCTCGCTTTATTACCTAGGTCTATTTTAGCTCCATTATCTAAAAGAGTCAGTACTGCGCCCACACGCTTATTATAAGCTGCGCGCATTAAAGATGTATTACCCTTCTTATCACGTTGATTTACTTCAGCTCCATTATCTAAAAGAAGTCTTACTATTGTGACATCGTCTTTTGAAGATGCTGCCATTAAAGCTGTACTTCCATCATCATTAAGCTTGCCCACCGCAGCCCCTTTAGTTAAAAGAAATTCCACCACGTCGTAATCGCCAGCTTCACATACATGCGTTAAAAGCGTCTTCCCTTCATAAACTCCATTAACATCCATTTTGTTCTTATCTAAATAATCTTGTATAGATAAAAAACCCCTTGATTTACAAGTCTCTATAAACCCACTAAGAGGTGAGCTAGGAGCACTAAATCCAAAGAATCTCGCAATTCCTTCAAATAAAGTAGGTTTATCTTCGGAAGCAACTTTGCGATCTTTTAGAGGATTAGTTGTTTTATCTAGATCTGGGTGTTTAAAGCACACTGACAGATCTATTTCTGATCCTGGTTCAGGCCTTGTCCAGGCCTTGTCCAGGCTTCTTCTAAAGCTCGTGATTCACCTGCGTTTCCTACTCCTTGAGCTATACCAGCATTAATAGAATGCATATATTCCCCTTAATTTATTTTAATTATAAAACTATTATAACAAATTAATTTATAAAAAAGTAAATATTTAATTTTAATAATTCAACCACAACAACTTGAGCTGGTTTTTTTGACAGCTAAAAATTCGCATGTAATTTATTGTCAGAATGTTGCGACTAATTACGAGCTTTAAAATAAGATGCTAAAAAATCCCCTCCATAAATAGGGGGTTTTTGGACGGTTAAGGAATACTGGCTATCACATTGTTAGCCCGCATTTCTCATCAATATTTTTGATAAATGGTATTATTGTTTATTTTTTGCAAAATACTTATAGACAATGGGTTACATTAATCGATTGCCTTAATCGTCTTTTGGGTTGCCCCCTTGACAGATTTAAGAAGCGCTTGCATGTTATTTTTTAGCATGGGGTGCTGTGTTGGGTCGAGATGTTTGAGCACACTTTGAGCGAGCTCTTCTTGATTGACTTGCGCAGCTGCTTGGAATTGAAGGGCGAGCCGAACAAGTTCCCTTTGAGCAGACATATAGGGACCGAAAAGAGTCGGACGACAAAAGAGAATCGGTTCTAAGATATTGTGACCGCCGATATGGGGGTTAAAGCTCCCCCCCATAATGACGAGATCGGCCATTTGATAGCATGAGTCCATAATTCCCATTTGATTGATCACAATCACAGGGTGATTCAGCCTCTCTCTAAAGCGCTCACAAGGAATGTTCATCGTGTTGAGCTCATGTATGACACGCTCAAAACGCTCGGGATGGCGAGGCGCAATGAGAAGGCGGTGGATGATGTGTTGGTCGAGGAGCGGTTTTAGTGATTGGACCAACAGGCTCTCTTCGTTTTCATGTGTTGATGCAAGTAAAATGACGTTTTCGCCATCTGCAATACCAAGCAAAGCTCTAAACTCGGTTTTTTCTTGCTCGGTCATTGTTTTTTTCTCGAGATCAAACTTAAGGTTGCCTGTGATGACCAATTGGGTGTGAGAAGAGAGAAACGGTTGCACCCTTTTGGCATAAGCCTCGCTTTGCATGCAGCAAACATCAAAGGGAGCAAAAAGCCTTTTAGAAAAGAGTTTGAGAGCCTTTAACCTCCGATAGGAACGCTCAGACATTTTGCCATTGGCCAAAATGACCTTAGCTCCGATTTTTTTACCCTCATTGAAAAAGTTAAGCCAAAACTCACTTTCCATAACAATGATCAAAGCGGGCTTAAAAGCGCGCAATAGCCGGCGCATCACCCATGAGAGATCCAGTGGAAAATAGATTTGGTGATCAACTTCGGGGATATGGCGCTTAATATGCTCTGCTGCCGTTTTTGTAGTACATGACATCAAGATGTAGCTATCCGGCCACGCTTGTTTATAATAGCGAATAAGGGGGATTGCCGCATTGCTCTCTCCAACGGAGACGGCATGCACCCAGATGAGCCGTTTTCCCAGATGGTCTTGCCCTATCTTGGGACCTAAGAGGCGGCTCTTTAGGGTTCCTCGATATTTTTGATAGCGCCTTGTTTGCCACCCCACTTTGGGTAGGAGAAGTAGCGCCCACAATATAATGAGCGCATTGTAAATCAAGCGGGTTAACACTTTTGGCTATCCTTTGACAACGATATTCATGAGCTTATCAGGAACATAAATCACCTTGACAATACTGCCCGTTAGATATTTTGCAATCCTTGGCTCGGTTTTGGCAAGTTCAAAGAGAGCGTCTTTTGACTGCCCCTTAGGGAGATCAAAACTTCCGCGCACCTTTCCATTAACCTGAACGATATATCGGAGTGAATCTTCTTGCAAAAGGGCGGGGTCATATGTCGGAAACGGTGCATAGCTCAAGCTTTTTGTTTCACCTAAAAGCTCCCAGCACTCTTCTGCCAGATGAGGGGCGAATGGCGATAAAACTTGCACTGCCATTTTAAGCGCCTCTTTAGGATAACGCTCAAGAGGGCTGAATTCATTAACAAACTCCATCATCTTCGAAATGCAGGTGTTGAAAAGCATTTGCTCCATATCTTGAGACACCCCCCGAACTAGCTTGTGGGCACATCTCATTCCTTGAGTGCTTTCTTCATCCGTCACTTTATCAGATGTGACGAGATCGAAGAAGCGATTCAAAAAACGACGGCAACCACTGACCGCATCGCTGTTCCATAGCTTTTCTTTATCAAACGGCCCCATGAACATCTCATAGAGGCGAAGCGCATCGGCTCCCACTTCATCCACAATCTGATCCGGAGTGACTCCATTAAGCTTGGATTTGGACATCTTTTCAACGAGCTCAACGAGTGGGTTGCCCTCGTGGTCATAGGCCTCCTGATCTCTGAAAACAACCGCGCTTGGCTCGATATAGCCCCCACCCTTTTTCTTATAGGCTTTGGCTGTGACAAGACCTTGATTGCGCAGCGTCTGAAAAGGCTCTTTAGTTGAAACGCAGCCGAGATCATAAAGCACCTTATGCCAAAATCGCGCATAGAGAAGATGGAGAACGGCATGCTCAACACCACCGACATACATATCAACCGGCATCCAATATTTTTCAGCTTCTTCACCCCATGCTTTTTCATGATTGTTGGGATCTAAAAAGCGCAAATAATACCAGCAAGATCCGGCCCACTGCGGCATCGTATTGGTCTCTCTCATCGCAGGCTTGCCGGTTTTGGGATCCATGATTTGAACCCACTCGGAAACTTTAGCCAGAGGGCCATGCCCGTCACCGCTTGGTTTATAGTTTGTAAGCGCCGGCGGCGTCAGAGGAAGCTCATCGAGATCGAGCACCCGTTTAGAGGCGTCTTCATAATGCAAAATAGGAAAAGGCTCGCCCCAATAACGTTGGCGAGAAAAAAGCCAGTCGCGGAGCTTAAAGTTGACCTTTTTGCGCCCCATTTTATGGCTTGTGAGGTATTCAACTACTTTATGCCGCCCTTCATCACAGCTCAGACGATCGATTGAAAGCTCATCACTTGAGCTATTCATCATCGCGCCATCTCCCGTCCAACACACTTGAGAGGCAATCACCTCTTCACGGCTCACGTCACTCTCTTTCAAATCGGGATCGATCACACACTGCATCGGAAGCCGGTAGGTGGCAGCAAAAGCAAAATCGCGCTCATCATGACCTGGAACGGCCATAACAGCTCCCGTACCATAGCCCATTAAGACATAGTCGGCGATCCAAATGGGAATTTTGCGCTGATTAAGGGGGTTGATCGCATAAGCGCCTGAGAATACCCCGGTCTTTTCTTTACTCAAATCCGTTCTTTCAAGATCGCTTTTATGCGCTGTCGCCTTCACATATTTTTCAACCTCTCCAAGCTGTTCTTTCGATGCAATTTGACAGATAAGAGGGTGCTCAGGAGAAAGAACAACATACGTTACACCAAAAAGAGTATGCGCACATGTTGTAAAACAGGTGATATGGGCATCGGCCCCTTCAATTTTAAAATCGATTTCGGCCCCTTCCGAGCGCCCGATCCAGTTGCGTTGGAGCGCTTTTAAATAGTCGGGCCAGTCGAGATCATCGAGATCTTCTAGAAGCCTTTCGGCATACGCCGTAATTTTTAAAATCCATTGCCTTAAGGGTCTTCTCTCAACGGGATACCCCCCTTCTTTAGCAAATCCATTTTCCACTTCTTCATTCGCAAGGACAGTGCCAAGCTCCGGGCAAAAGTTGACGTAGGCCTCAGCTTCATAGGCAAGCCCTTTTTCATAAAGTTTTGTGAAGATCCACTGCGTCCATTTGTAATAGGAGGGGTCGCTCGTCGCCATTTCTCGATCCCAGTCATAGCTGAAACCCAGCATCTGAAGCTGTCTTCGATACGTATCGATATTAGCTTTTGTCGTTTCCGC
Organism: Simkaniaceae bacterium; assembly: GCA_021734805.1. Classification (NCBI taxonomy): domain Bacteria; kingdom Pseudomonadati; phylum Chlamydiota; class Chlamydiia; order Parachlamydiales; family Simkaniaceae; species Simkaniaceae bacterium. The sequence goes on along the minus strand of JAIPIG010000031.1, from coordinate 15,293 downwards.
AGGATGGGTTCCCGTGCGAATCGCATACTGCTCTGCAGGTAATCCAAAGCTATCCCAGCCCATGGGATGCAGTACACTAAACCCTTTCTGGCGCTTATGCCGAGCTAGAATATCCGTTGCAGTGTATCCGGTGACATGTCCTACATGGAGACCGGCCCCGGAAGGATACGGGAACATGTCTAATATATAATACTTAGGCTTTGACGGATCGATCTCAGCCTTAAATGTTTTATTGTCTGCCCAATAGCGCTGCCATTTTTTTTCTAAAGTGCGGTGGTCATACTTCATCTAAACTCTCCTCATGCAAGATCGTCCAAGAGACTATCACATTTAAAAAAAGGAGGCAATTAGCCATTTATCTCGCATGAGATTCTCCAAATTTTTTAAAAAAATAATAAAAAATAATTTAATATTGCGTTTTCGGTCGATTTCGTTAAAATAAAAATTTAATTTTAAACTAAAATGCCAGCCATTTTGGTAGAATATAAACTTAAAATTTGTTAAGCTTTTATGTAGTTCTTAAATGAAAATGGAAGTCTCATGATTGATCAACCACTGTCCCAACATCGTAAAAATAGAGTGAACCTCAAAGATTACGACTATGAAAAGGACATACAAAACAGATTGGTCATCAATCATCTCAATGTTCAAGATTTATCTGTTTTAGAAGAAATCTTATACAACTCTATTCAATTCCTCATCGAAGATTTGGAAGAGAGCCTGGAGCTCAACTCTCAGAACGTTATGGAGTCGATTCAAAAACTACTCCCCACCGAACTATTCACAATTAATGGGGATGAGATTACTGTCAATAAAGAGGTGCGCAAGTACTTTGAATCCCAACTGGTTCGATTTGAGGATGACTTCACACCCGGACTTGACTTTGTCCAATCTCTTTTAAAGAGCATCCCGATCCACATTCTTCCTAATTGGTATCAGGTCCCCAAAACATCGAACAACATTTTTCATTCTCTTGTTGAAAGATACTTCCTTACACCTCAATTGTTTGAACGCTATCTCCTCGATCTTGAGATTGATGATCATATTTTAAGATCAATGATTGACACTGTCTTTTCTTCACCACAGCTCCAACTTCCCGCCCATGAATTAATCGCTCGGCTCAACCTCACAGAACAGCAATTTCAAGAGTATATGCTTGTTTTAGAGTTCAGCTTTGTCTTGTTTACGAAATTTGAAAAGGTGGGATCGGAATATGTGCAAATCGTTCTCCCGTTTCACGAGTGGAGAGAATATGCTCTTTTTGTCCGCAGCACAACACCTTGCCCCATTAAAAATAATGAAGAGGTTCAACCCTACCGAATGGGCGAATATGCCTTTTCCGATGACATGGCTTACGTACTTGAGCTTAGCCGGCAATCCCCTCTTCCCTTAGTTTATGACCACAACGATTCTCGCTGGAATATCAATCCCCAACAAAGAGAGCTTCTTGCTGAGAAATTAGGTGAATTTGGGCTCAAAACACGAGAAGAATTAGAAGTGTTTGATAGCTACACCTGCAATCTGATTCAAAAACTGCTCACGCTTCAACTTGCAGAAGTTGATAATTTCCATCTTAAACCGACAAAGGCAGCCGGGGAATGGATTCGACTCAACCCCGAAAAAAGAGCTTTTTTCACTTACAAACATCCCATGAATCGCATTGACAATGACCGCTTCAGCTCGCATCTCAATACGGAGCGCAATATCAGAGAGATTGAGAAAAGTATTTCTCGCATTGTCGATTCAGGCTGGATCTACTTTAACGACTTTATGAAGGGACTTGTCATCCCCCTTAGCGAAGAGAGCAGAATTGAATTGCGCAAAACCGGTAAGGCTTGGAAATACAACACGCCCGATTATACGGAAGAAGAGCGCTCTTTCATCTCTATGACCATTTTAGAATGGCTTTTCGAATCGGGCATTATTTGTACCGGAATGCATAACGATCAAATTTGTTTTTGCACTACACAACTTGGAAAATCACTCTTTGGAGCGTAAACAATGACCCTTAAAGCTTTACTTGAATCAACACGACTCTACTGCTTAGATCAAGAGGCAATCACCTCCTCTATGCAAGCCAAGGCCCTCGAGGAAATGCATGAAGATAAAGTCACGGCCATCGCTCAGCAAATCTTAAAAACCCAGCTGCCTTAATACTCAAGATTCTCATTACAAGACAGATAGGGAAATCTATCTATCTTAGCGTAACTCGCTATTATTCAACATCTTATAGCCAAAACCTATCCCGCAATTAACCATATAATAATTTTTGTAAATATGCTATAATTAGTTATAGGGTAATTAAGGTTATTTAATATCATGACCAAATTAGGCGTATTTAATTCAAACTTGCTTTGGGCAACTACGGTTGGCGCATACCAAGAGGCGAGCCATTTAAGCAAAAGATCTCGCTTCGAACACATCCAGCTCAAACAAGCACATTATATGCGATTTGTGGGCTTTATTTTAAGAATTCCAATCATTGGACAAATCGCTGCACTCATTATTCGAAACGCGTTTAAGCCTGAAGTTTTTTACGGTACGTCAGCCCCACATCAAATTAAAGCACAGTTTGGCTCATTCAGCCTCTTGGAAACAACAAAAGTCAAATCCATTGGCTCCGCATATTTTATAGAAAAAAAGAACCAATATGTGAGAAACGCTGATGTTCTTCCGGAAGAATTCAAAACAACAATTCCTTGTATTTCAGGAGAAATTCAAAGCACTATCGATGCTAAAAAAACAACAACAAAAACATTTGTCATTGATGGCCACGATTCCGTTTATATTCCTACAACAACATCGATACAGCTTATTGCAGCTCATTATAAAACCAAGTATGGGATTGAAATTTTTATTTGCGATAATACAGATAATTTACCACGTCTTCTTACAGAAAAATCTCAAGAAGCAAAAACTTTTGGTATCATCATGGCGACAGATCCTCATCTCCATGTCACTCCAATTCTTTGTCGTAAATCTTCCGCAATAGAGGAGCCTATTGAAATCGCGCTAATGGATTCAGTCGCAAATAATGCTGGTCTGATTGACGATAGTCATGGACTGCAGTTTATCCGAAAACTTACTGAAACTGAGCTTGACTATCGCCTTATGTCCTCTTTTGGCGCGCGCCAAGTCGATGAATTTTCATGCCGCGTCGATGCACTCACCTTATTAAAGAGAGCATTGATTGATCTTAAAGGACGTGAGGGAACTAAACTTTCTGACTATTTAAAAATCAATAATGAAAAAGAATCTAAAGAACTCGGATGGCAGCAATTTGCATCGAATGAACTCACTCCAAAAAGCTTAGCATCTCCCGATCGCAGTCAATACGTTCCCTATCAATTTTTTAAAGTTCCGGAAACTTGGGCAGTTGGTCGCCAATATGCAGATGGAGTCGGCTTTAGAGATGATGCGCACTCAACCGTCGTTCATAAAAAGGAAACTTTAGATGCATTCCAAAGACGTTATTATAAAACAATTGATGTTGTAACCCATTTTCAATTCTCTTCGAGCCCATCATATGGAACTACAGAAAAGCCCCCTCAATATGACATTCAAGTTGTCACTCAAAAGGAATTTAACACCTACTGGGCACAAAAATCTCATAAATATGTGGACCTTGTTTCTAAAATTATTGCTGAAAAAGAGTGATCTAATAAGCTCGACTATGTGGGGCTCACTCTCTTTTCTTGAGTAAATATAAAATCCAACTTATACTGATTAATCCTAAGCATCAACGGCATTATGACAAAGAATAGCAATGAGCTTGTAAGCAACCGAAAAGCTCGCCACAATTATGAGATTATTGAGACTCTCGAAGCGGGTATCGTCCTCATGGGGACTGAAATCAAATCGCTCCGTCATCATGGCGGCAGCCTGGATGAATCCTATGTAACGATTTCATCCGGTGCGGCCCATCTTAAAAATGCTTTTATCGCACAATACACCTTTGGTAATATCCACAATCATGAAGAAAAGCGCGAGCGGAAGCTATTGCTGCATAAACGCGAGCTTTTAAAGCTCAAGCAAGCTATCGATCAAAAAGGAATGGCGCTTATTCCTCTTTCTATTCACCTGAAAAGAGGAAAAGCAAAGGTTTTAATTGCCTTGGCAAAAGGAAAAAAGACCTATGACAAACGCGAATCAATGAAAAAAGAGCAAATTGCAAAAGACATTCGCAAAGCCATTCGCGAACATTCATAAAAAAACAATTCTACTTGACACCATCCACTTCAATACAATAATGTAGTGGCATTATTCACCTTTCAAATAGAGCTATTATGAAGCTAGTCATTTCGCGTAGTGAACTTGTATCTCTTATAGGAAAAATTCAAAACGTTGTTCCTTCAAAACCTGCTATTCCGATTTTGTCCAATATCTTGATCGAGGCGCAAGATGGGCAGTTAATCATGAGCGCAACTGACCTTACGGTTAGTATGAAGGCCTATACGGATGCCAAGATTCTCAAAGAAGGATCGATTGCCCTCCCTGCAAGACGTTTCTTCCAGTTAACACGCGAACTCACTTCTCCACAAATTAAGCTCGAATGCGATGCACATGGCATCGCAACGATTATTTCAGGCACATCTGAGTTCAAACTCAATGGCATGAATAAATCGGAATTCCCCTCCCTGCCCGATCTGGCGGCGGCAACCACATTTTCCATTCAAAGCGATTTGCTAAAAGATATGCTCTATCGCACATCGTTTGCGGCGGCACGTGACGATAGTCGGCAGGTGCTCAATGGTATTTATACTGAAATCCAAGACAATACGCTCACGTTTGTTGGAACGGACGGAAAAAGACTTGCTAAAATCCACGAGTCGATTGACTTTCCTTCTTCCAAAAAATTACACTTTATTATGCCCTTGAAGGCTGTCGAGGAAATGACACGTATTTTAGACGGAAGTGAACAAGCAAAGTTCTCTATCATGAGTGATAAAATTGCCCTTGAAGTGGGTTCTATTTGCTTGATTACAAAGCTCTTATCGGGCCAATACCCCGATGTGGATCGCGTGATTCCCACCCAAGCATCGATGAAATCCATTACACTCCACAAAGAAGAGCTCACCACCCTTCTCAAACAAGTCTCTTTATTCACTTCTGAAATGAACTACTCCGTGAGATTTTCTTTCCAAGACGGACAACTGCGTATGCAGGCCGTAAGTAATGACATCGGAGAAGGAAAGGTTAACATGCCTGTCGATTATCACGAAGATCGACTCGATATCGCATTTAACCCTTATTTTTTCATTGATATCCTGAAGCATTGCAAAGATGAAACAACCACGTTCGGACTGACCGATTCCTATAATCCCGGAATGATCACCGACTCTTCTTCTGCACAATATGTGATCATGCCAATGCGATTGACAAATGAATGATCAGAATTAAAACCCTTTTTTTGCAAAATTTTAGAAATTATGCAAGAACGCTTGTCGAATTCGGTCCTCATGTTAACTACCTCCAAGGCAAAAACGGACAGGGTAAGACAAACCTACTCGAAGCGATCTATTTCATCAGTACGGGCCGCTCCTTTCGTACAGACAAGCTCTGTGAACTCATCCGCGATGGCTCCCGCTTTTTTCATATCGAAGTGATATTTGAAAAACAGGGTATCGACCACCATCTCAAGTTACATTTTGACGGGCAAAAAAAAAGCGTTGAGATCAATGAAACTAAATCATCCAATTTTTCAGTCCTATTGGGATTGATTCCTTCAGTGATTGCATCTCCCTCTGATATTGATCTGATTATGGGCTCTCCTCAAACTAGACGCCGCTATCTGAACTTACACATTGCGCAAAGCGATCCCGTTTATGTCTATCACCTCTCGCGCTATAATAAGGCTTTAAAACAACGCAATGCCCTCCTCAAAATCAAGCAACTCAAAACAATGGATATCTGGGAAGAGCAAATGGCTCAATCTGCCGCTTATTTAGTTGATAGGCGCATCCGATCTCTTAAAAAACTCTCTCAATATGCCCATGACATTCTACAAGATTTAAGCCATGATGATGAAACTTTAGAGATGAAGTATCAATCTTCCACTCCCATTAAAGATAAAGTTGAACTCAAAAGCGCCTTTATAAAGCAGCTAAGCCAACAAAGAGCGCGAGAGCTTCAATATGGAATAACGTTAAGTGGTCCCCATCGAGATGATGTCGATATTAGGCATAATGACAAGGTCGCCAAAGCCTATTCAAGTGAAGGACAAAAAAGGTCGATTCTCTCCTCTTTTCGCTTAGCTGAATGCATCCATTTACAAGAAGTGCATGCGCAACAGCCGATTTTTGGAATTGATGATTTTGGCAATCATCTCGATGAAACGCGCATCGATCTTCTCAAAAATCGGCTGGAAAAAACAGGACAAATCTTTTTATCAACACCGGAGCTCACACCTCATGCAGAGGATAGTTTTCTCATAGAGGGTGGCTCACTCTTAAAATTTTCGATTTGATCCAAGTAAGCTTGTCCGAGTGGAAAATCACTTTTTACCGACTTCTCACCCCTATCCTGTTTCCTCATCAAATCAATCAGTTGATTAGCGAGTACTTTTCCAAGCTGAACCCCTTCCTGGTCAAACGAGTTGATTCCCCAAATAAATCCTTGGAAGGCAATTTTATTCTCAAAGTATGAGAGAAGCGCTCCAATCGTATAGGGGTCACATTCGGCCGCAAACAAGATGCGATTGGGGCGATTCCCCTCAAACTCCTTATTGGGATTATGTGGGCTTTTTTTCCCTTGAGCTAAGCCAATGGATTGAGCAAACAGGTTCGCGAGCAATTTTTCCTGACTCGTCGTCCCTTCCACATTAACGTCGACATGATATTGAGAATTGCGAAATCCAATAAACTCAATAGGAACAACTGTTGTTCCTTGATGGATGAGCTGATAAAAAGAATGCTGTCCATTAGTTCCCGGCTCACCCCAAATAATGGGGCCTGTTTCGTGATCGACGTGAGAGCCGTCTTGATGGATATGTTTTCCATTCGATTCCATATCGCATTGTTGCAAATGCGCCGGAAAACGAATCATCGCGTTTGAATAGGGAATAATGGCGAGCGTAGGTAGGTTGAGGAAATTGCGGTTCCAAATCCCGAGAAGGGCGCCCAAAAGCGGCAAATTAGCCTTGGGATTGGGATTAAGCGCTTGCTTATCCATCTCAGAGGCCCCTCTTAAAAACTCCATGTAATGCTCGATGCCAAGGGCTAGAGCAAGCGTCACGCCCCCCACCATTGACGTCACAGAGTAGCGTCCTCCAATATAATCCCAAATATAAAAACTTGCGCGGTAGCGATCAGGGTTATCCATAGGACTCCCCTTTCCCGTGACGGCAACGAGATGTTTCTTAGGATCGAGTCCTTTTTCTTTAAACTTCTCAATAAAGAATTCCTCATTGGTTCGCGTCTCAAGGGTCGATCCCGACTTGGAAACAACAACAACTAGTGTCTTTTCAAGTTCGATTTCACGCAAAATGACGGCAGCATCATCGGGATCAACATTTGAGAGGAAGAAAATCTTGCGACGACCGTCTTCAAATGCCTTAAGCGAGAGGTAAATGGCTCTAGGACCGAGATCGGATCCTCCTATTCCCACTTGAACGACATAACGAATGCGATTTTCGCTATCGATTTCCTTACAAAAATTCTTTAGCTTTTGAACTTCTTCCCAGGCGAGTAGAGAAGCTTCTCTCGCTGCGGGAGATGAGTTTTTATCGTTAAAAAAGTCCCTCATAGCAGTATGAAGAACCATTCGATTTTCCGATTCATAACCTTCAACCTTATTAATCACCCCCCCTGACTGCATCTTTTGCATTTTTTTTAGCGCATCGGCTTCTTCAGATAATTGAATTAACAGATCGATCACTTCGTCGGTGACTCGCTCAGTCCCATAAAACATTTTGAGATTGAGACTCGTTGCCACCATATGATTAACCCTCTCGGGCGTTAATGCACCCGGCAGAGTCAAATCAAATGGCTTCTTTGCCAGAGACTGAAGTTTTTTATATGCCTTATATTTCGTAAAACTCATCCTAGACAATCCTCCATGAGGAGTATTAGACCCTCTATAATTTTCTTATGACACAGAATAATGCGATTGTACAGTGAAAATCACCCATCGTCTACACTTTTATTGCTCAGACTATTGTATAAAAAGGGGTTAGTATGTAGAATCTCATCAACATTTGCGGGGCATAGCGCAGTTTGGCTAGCGCGACTGCTTTGGGAGCAGTAGGTCGGGGGTTCAAATCCCTCTGCCCCGAATCCATTCCCAAAAAAATGGCTAAGTTTTCTAACCTTAGCCACTTCAGTGGCCGGTTTACCTAAAACCAATGATCAAATGAGACTTCTTCTTCAAGACCTAATGGCTGCCCGACATAGATAATCCGTCCCCCGGAGATAGCAAACCCTAAACACTGGCGCACGCCCACTTGTGGATCAAGGGCTTCAGGCAAGACAATCAACGCATCAAGACCAAACCAACTCTCCGTCAACTGGCTCTCCGGTATCACAAGAAAATCATACCCTCGACTTTTAAGCTTAGAAAATACGGCATCAAGCTCTCTTTGGATAGAAACATTGATCCTCCCCTCCTCGGGAAGACAAACCGCTAGGGTCGGATCAAACAAACGGGGTCTTTCTGCATCGATTGAAGCACCCCTTACCTCACCTCTCTCCCACAAAAATCCAAATAACGGGATCTTGGCCCCTTGAAGGCCCAGCTCAATATGCGCAAAGCGCTCCTTTGAAAAAAGAGTTGCTTGTTCCAATGAAGAATCGACACCGGAAACATCAAAAAGGGCAACTGCCATCAACTCTTCAGGAAGCATGGCCCCCAAACGGTGCAATTCATGGGCAATAATATTGAAATAACGGGAGCGTTTAGAAAAGAGAGTATCCTCACCCGGTTCATATTCAGACACTTGATCTAGATCAGCGGGATTGGCCGTTCCCTTTGCTAAAATCATTCCAAAACTCGATGTTTGAAAATGAGGCCACACAGATTGATTAAACTCATTGATCGCAATCTGAAAACTCGACCCTTTCAATGGATCAAAACAACTCTTTAGATCTAAAGGACCAAAGTCGAGATCCCATAAAATCAGGCGCCCCTGATCGGCATGATGGCGTGCCCGGTTTATCGCCTCATTCCACTGCAGCAAAGAATCGACCCCTGCTTCGAGCCGTATCACAACTCCATCCCATTTTTCCGGATTGGAGTCATCTATTTGAGTCGTAAATGAAGGGACAAAGGCCTCACCTTGCTTTGTATAGTGAGTCAGCGTCTTCTCAAAGAGAAATTGATCTAACATAGTATTATCCAATGATCTTTTTAAATTTCATAAAGCGAATAAAGCACCCCATCCCCTCCCAAAGGCGATTAAAGTAGGAGGAGCCGTATTCGGGATCTTTTTCCGTGTAATAGGGGTGGGGATATTGAGATTCAAAGTCACCCCTCATCTCGCCGATCACTTGCAGGCTATATTCGGGATGATCCGTAACAATCGTCACATCCCGATTAGGCTTTAGGGTTCGCTTCATTTGAGAAACAAACTCCCTTTGAATCAAACGATGTTTTGCATGCTTTTCTTTTGGCCATGGATCGGGAAAGTTAATAAAAATAGCATCAATACTAGCTTCTTTGAGGTAATAACGGATAAACTCATTTGCATCCCCGCATACAATGATCAGATTAGATAGACCTCTTTGCTGCATCTTTGAGAAAATTTTGCGCACGCGCTTAAACTTCATCTCAACGGCAACCCAATTGATCATTGGATTAGAGGCTGCCTTTTCAATAATCCACTCCCCATTTCCGCTGCAGTATTCGATATAGACCGGATTTTCATTTCCAAATAGATCCGCGCTTGAAAAGGGGGGCATTTCAAAAGCATCATGCTCAAAATAATAATCGGGGATAAAGAGGACGCGATGAGAAACAGCCGGCCGTCTCTCTTCCCAAGAATGGGGATAATTTAACTTTTCTCTTTTCATAAACTGAATGATTGATTTTTCCTATTGGAAAAAAGTATAACACGCTAAAGAAATTCCCACCATACCCAACTTGTATACGTAATTTTCTATTCAACAACACATCGATCTGAAATAATGCCAAATGCAAAACAATGGGTCCTATATGACAACTTTAGATATGAATTTCATTAAAACCGGTCAGTTTATCGCTTTTGCAAGTGGCGCCACAGCAACAGCGCTTTTAACGCGCTCGGAAGATCCGGTGTCAAAAAAAATTTTTAATCTTATTAGTTTGGCATTTTTATCCCTCTCGCGACACTGCATCGAAGCATCGATCAACTCTAAAAATTGGACGCTTTTCGATTTTCGCCTGGAGCTTTCAGGAAGAGTTTCTCAAGCAGCGCTCTTAGCTTCCTTTGTTTTTTTAAAGTTTGGAGCTATAAACACAAGATCTTTAATCGCCCTATCGACGCTCTCCCTATTAGGTTTGAAGCATTTTTTAGGCCCAAAACTAAATATGACAACCTACACCTTCTCTATTTTGTCCGGAACCATTTTTGGCACCATCGTGCACGCCATCACCTATAAAAAAGCCACAGAGAATATAAACCCCTCTCCTTAAATAAGTAAGGTTTTTTAAAAAGCCATCTATTTTCTAAGCCTTTACGAGTGCAGAAGATCATTAAAGTCGATAATAGAGGAAAAGAAGTCACTTTCTTTAACGTATTCATCAACGCCGTTTACGTGGATTAAAACAGGTCTTATGGACATATTTTTAGGAAGAGCTAAGCTTTTAATTTTTAGTTTAACTTCATCAATAATGCTTTTTGTAATTTCCTGAGCGTTAAATTTGATTTCGCATAGATAACAGGTTCCGAATTTTGTTTGGATCATGTAATCAATTTGGCATCCTTGTCGATCATTCGCTTTACGCTGAAAAAATGGATTGTCATTCACGATTTCAAAAGGATCGATACCAAGGATTTTTTGTACTACTTTTCGATTGCTAAGGACAAGATTTTCAAACTGCAATCCCATTGCCGATTGCCATTGAGGCAGTAGTTTCAGCCCTTGTTTTTCAATTTTCTTTTTGTTCGGCTCAATATATTTGAGATAGAATCTCAGATAATTATCTTTGAGTCGATAATGGCTTAATTTCGAATCTAGACCCGTCTTAAGATGCCAGGTAAAATCGCGAGAAACAAACCCTGCCGTAACAAGATCTTCCATATATTCAGAAACCAGACTGTTTTTTTCAACCTTTAAAGCCGTGTAAATACCTTTAAGCTCACAAGGTCCCTCAGCAAGTCTTTCAACAATGGTTTTGTAAGTAGAGCTTCTGGAGGAAAATAAATCTGAAAAAATTCGTTCAAACTCACTAAAGAGAAAACCTTCTTTTCGAAAACATAATCTTTGGATATTTGTCTCAGCACTTTGATTTGGCAAAATTTCTTCAAGATATCGCGGAACACCCCCCATTACGGAAAGCACCTTAAGTTTATCAAAGGCTGATACCCTATCTTGCTCGGCATTCCAAAATTCATTACACTCATGTAAGGGAAGTTCTTCCAAGACAATGTCTAAAGAGATTCTTCCCATAAACCCCGTACTACTGAGGATGTTTTCTTCAATCCAACTTGAAATTGATCCACATAAAATTAGAACTAACTGAGGGTTATTTTTGAAGTAGAGATCCCAAGCAGTTTTGAGTTTTCCAAGAAACGTGGGGTCCTTTGAACCCATCCAGCTAATTTCATCTAAAACAATAACTATTTTTTCTTTTTGAGCCTGTTGTGCTAAATGCCAAAACAGATCACCCCAGTCATCAGCTCTTGGAAGAGGAATTTTCATTTCACGTTGTAGTTGACGAGCAAATTCTTCCTTTTGGTCGGCGGCCGTAATGCCACTTGTCGGTGGAAGTCCGGAAAAAACATAGTGAGGGGTTTTCCGGGCAAATTCCTGTGCTAGACGACTCTTTCCGATGCGGCGTCTTCCCCGGATGACCACAAGACTAGCTGACTTCTTCCTAAAGAGTTCGCCGAGCATCTGAAGCTCTCTTTTCCGACCTATAAATGAATGTTGCATTTTGAATGCCTTATTTGGTGATGAATTTATATTGCCATTTTTACGTCACGAAATCAATAAAATACGATTTGGTGACTGACAAGAAGCTGTGTTATTTGTGAAAAAATAAGGGTTATGCGTGCTGTTCAAGTGATAGGAGCATACAACTTATCTAAACTCTCTCTGAGAGCAATGGGATGATAAATCGTGAGATTCCACGGATATAGAAAAATATCTTTCAGGTGATAGTCAGATCGCTTCACCCTCACGTGTGAGCTAATGCTCATCACTCGAATGATTAAACAACCAATGACCATGGGAATATAAACGGGTGGAAAAAAGTAACACGCTTTCTGTAACCATTTGGGGCATTTTTCCAGAACATCTTTCGTGCATTTAAAGATCGCTTTCTGCACTTTTCCAGGAAAAAAAGCTCGAAGTACATATGTCAACAAAAACAATTCAGAGTCGACTTGGATATTGAGCGCTTTCTTTAACATCTTCTGCACATAGTGCGCGCAATTTTGTTTCAGAACGGTAAAAACAGGGTCTTTTTCTTTTTTATCATCAGAGAGCATTTTATAGAGGCGATTAAACTCCTCCTCGCTCACTTTAATTTGAACCCGTTTTAGGTTACGACTTGCTTGAGAATAGTAGGAAAAAAAATCAGGTGAGATAAAGCGGCCCGACTTAGGGCCAAATAACGTTAGGTAATCTTTTGCTGAGAATTTTTTGCCTGCTCCGAACTTTCCCATGCTATAGACATATCCCTTGGGATCTTTTAATAGAATGTGACAATGATCGCCGATTCCCATCGTTGGTTTTTCACCACTGCTATTTTTAAGCATCGTCCAAATTTCAACGACATAGCTCTCCCCCCACTCCTTGGGATCGCGTTTATCATAAGCAATCAACTCCTCATTTTCATGGGGATGGCATTGTGTGATGCCTTTATACGTCAAAATATAGTCATCGATCAGCTTATAGAGGTGATCCGTTTTAAAAAGAAGCTCATCGAAATAGTAAAATGTATAACCGACCGTCTTTCCAAATTTGCCGGATATTGGAATGATCGTCATTGCATTCCAAGGTATAGGCAACTTCCCTCTATTTTCAGTATCAATCGCAATTAAAGGGGTGTTGTCGCTATCGACCTCAATTTGGATTTTTAGAGTTTGAAACTTGTGATGGAGTGCATTGATTTCGATAAACTGAGTGAGAGAGGCATACGTGGGATTGAGAAGTACAAAATAGGGTACTTTCCCACCTAATTTTGCACTGACGGTTTTGTAATAGACTTCGCGAATGAGCGGATGTTCGGGTTTTTGCTTTAAATGATGCCTTGCCCACGTAAATAGGACCTCGATTTCCAACATGATTTCATGATAGAGGGCTTCGCCAATGTTTGAATAGTCTAAAGAACTAAGCCTCAATAGAATAGCATCCACCCTTAATTGCACCGCAATCAAGTCTGACGTTTTAATCTTCTGTAGAGACAGTTTATTCACAATTCTTCCTCTTTACTAAAGAAGAATTATAGCACTAAACTAAATACAAGAACATAATAATATTAATTTTATATTAAGCTAGTCTTCTGACATAAATTCCTTAGCCTTAGCAATGACCTTCGGATGGTAGGTGATCCAGCTATGCCCCGCCTTCACCTCAAATCGCTCATGCTCTCTTTTCAAATACGTCTCCTCGACTAAAACCTTTCCGTCGTGGGGCCCATTAAGCATAGGATTTACACCTAAAGTGCCTGCAATGACCAAAACAGGCATACTCATTGGAAATTCACCAAAATGATCAAATCCGTCTCTTTGGGTCTGAATCAACTGGGCACCGGCTTTCTCCCCCAGCCACTGCTTGACGAGCCCGATTTTGCCTAAGCGCCGTGCCAGTTCTGAGCCTCGGTTAGGTGGGGCAATTAAAATAGCTTTCCCCTCATGCACTTCATTAGGGCACCTTGGGTGATTCACAACAACTCTGGCAATAATCCCCCCAAGAGAATGGGTGATCAATGAAATCTTATCTCCCGGATGCCGACAGGCTAGATCCTCGAGATAATCAACAAGCTCTTCTGCGTGCTCTTCAATTGTTTTATCCTTAGAATGGTAATGCCAATTAATGACATCATATCCCTCTCTTTTCAAAGAAATCTCAAGGGCCTTCATGCACTCTTTATTTCGCATAAACCCATGGATACAAATAACATGCTCACTCGCAAACATTGAACTCACCAAAAATAACGTCATTAAAAAATATTTTGTCATACACAACCTGAATAGATATCGATTCGATCCTCTGATAGAGAGGTTAAAAAATTACGAGTAAAAAGTCGAGTAAGCGCTTTAAAAAAACTGAGTCGCGAGATTGACGACCTCTTTCCTAGAGAGCACTGCATCGTGATTTGCTTCAATAACGATGTGATCATGGCTTGTAGAGAGGTAGGTCTCTTCAACTTTAATCAGACCGTCATTGGGCTTTTTGATGAGTGGGTTAATCCTTGATTGTCCGGCAATGACAAGAATCTTCATCGAGCTTGGAAACTCCCCTAAATCATTAAACTGATGTCGATCTGAATTTAGGAGCTCTCTGCCGGAAGCCCGGCCTAAACTGAGAGGCATCAAGGGAGTTTTTCGGGCAAATGAGGCAAAGTCACACCCTCGATTTGGCGGCGCAATGAGAAGCGCTCGGCCCTTTTTAGCTTCTTTGGGGCACATAGGATGGTTAAGCGCGGCACGAATGACAAGAGCCCCCATCGAATGCGTAACAAAACTAATGGATTTCCCCGGATTTTGACTTGCTATTTGATGCAGATACGCAAGTAAATCTTCAGAGTGCTCCTGAATATTTTTTTCTCTAGAAGAATAACCCCAAATGCGCACCCAATGCCCCTTTTTCTCAAGCCCTTTAGCAATAGGCAACATCTTAGAGCGCCACCCTAAAAAACCATGAAGGCAAATGACTTGCTCAATAGGCGATTTTTCAAAGAATTTAAGACTACTGTAAAACAAATTATTCTTCATAATTAGAGCATTATAACAAACACAAAGATATAATGAAAAATTTAAAACATTGTTTTTACAATCAAGTTTAATGCCTATTTATACCGGAAGTGATTCAAGAGTTGGAATTTTTAGAAGCCGGCGCACCGATGGTCGATCGGGCCGAAGGCCCTTTACCGAACCGACGCGCTATTGACAATAGGCAGAGGTGAGGTAAATCGATCAAGCGGGGATGCCG